>JAYVJS010000455.1:0-3017 GCA_043769075.1 Gemmatimonadota bacterium
CGACCAGCACGTGAACTCCGCTCGGAAGGGCCAACAGCGCCTCCAGGAGCGGGTCGATGTTCTGGATTTCGTTGTAGGTGGGGACGACCACGACCGCCTTCAACGCCCCTCCCGATTCCCCAGGGTCCTCAGATCGAAAGGGCTCAACCGTGGGCTCGGGCCCGGTCCCGGTCCGCACTGAGGTTGGAATGCCTGCGGCCATAGGCGAAGTAGAGCGCGGTCCCGATCACAAGCCAGATTCCAAACCTCTCCCAGGCCGCCGTCGGCAGGAAGTACATCGTGTACAGACAACCAGCCGCCCCTAAGGGCGCCACCGCCCAAACGAAGGGCACCCGAAACGGCCGATGGCGATCTGGATCCTTGAGCCGGAGGGCCAAAACGCCAAGGCAGACGATGAGAAACGCGAAGAGCGTCCCTATGTTGGTCAGATCGTAGGTCTCGTCGTCATCGAGAATGGTCGAGCCAAGGGCCACCAGCAGACCGGTGACGATGGTGGTCACGTGCGGGGTCTGGTACTTGGGGTGAAGCCGGCGAAAGAAGGGAGGAAGCAGACCGTCACGGCTCATCGAGTAAAAAATTCGAGGCTGGCCGTATTGAAAGACGAGCAGAACGGCGCTCATGGACACAATGGCTCCGAAGGAAATGATGACTTGACCCCAGCCGATCCCCGCCATCTCGAAAGCACGAGCCAGAGGATCCGACCCTTTGAGCAACTGGTAGGGAACGATGCCGGTAGCGACGGCGCCCACCACGACGTAGATGATCGTGCAGATCCCCAGCGACCACAGGATGCCCCTCGGCATCGAGTGCTGCGGGTTGATGGTTTCCTCGGCCGCGGTGGAGATCGCGTCGAAGCCGATGTAGGCGAAGAAGACGATGGCAGCGCCATTCATCACCCCCCGCCAGCCGTTGGGCGCGAAAGGAACCCAGTTGGCGGGCTCGATATGGAAGAAACCGACGCCGATGAAGAGGGCCAGCACGGAGAGCTTGATAACGACCATCACGTTGTTGACGCGCGCGCTCTCCTTGACCCCAATGACCAACAGCCAGGTAATCAGACCGACGATCACGATGGCCGGCACATTGATGGCGATGTGATGGCCGAGAAGAAGCGGCAGTTTGTCCATTTGATCGGGATAGGAAAAGGCCACATCGCGGTAGCTGTGGCAGAGCCAGAACGGAATCTCGATGCCGAAAAAGCGAAGGAACGAGGCGAAGTAGCCGGACCAGGCGATAGCCACGGCCACGTTTCCAACCGCGTACTCGAGAATCAAGTCCCAGCCGATGGTCCAGGCCACCAGCTCGCCTAGCGTCGCGTAGGCATAGGTGTAGGCGCTGCCCGAAACCGGAATCATCGCGGTGAGTTCGGCGTAACACAGCCCGGCCAGGGCGCAGACCGCGCCGAGCAAGACAAAGGACAGCATCAAGGCCGGGCCCGCGCCGTATCGAATGACCGTTCCATCAGGGGCGGTCTCGCCCACCGCGGCGGTGCCAATACTCGAGAAGATGCCGGCGCCGATGACCGCGCCGATCCCCAGCATCACGAGATCGAAGGTGGTCAGAGTTCGCTTGAGGCCGGAGCCAGCGGGCCCGGAGCCAGCGAGCAATTCATCGACAGTCTTCGTCTGAAAGATGCTGGACATGTCAGGGGCTCCCAATCAGTTGGGAGCGTACTCGACTCTGGCCCCGGCCTGGAACCCTTGAATGCCGAAGTCCGAGAAGAACTGGGACTTTCGAGTGGTGTAGGAGACAAACCCAGCCACGCGGGCACGGCTCAGTCGGATCCCGAGGTCGGCATTCGTGACGTACGCCAGGTCGTCCCGTTTGCCGCGGCCGATGCTTCCGTCGTCAAGGACGACCCGAACCTGACCGTCGCTTTTCAGTTTGTCGACGGTCCCGCCCAGACGAAGGTCGACACGACTGGCGAGTTGAACGGTGAGTTCGACCGTGAGCGCCCTACGTTCGAAAGTGGGCAAGCTGCCGTCAACCGCGAAGGCCGATACCGACGACTCATGGGCGTAGGTCTCCTTGAGGGTCAATCGTCGACCAAGCTGCTGGGCGAGATCGCCGCGAAGATACGGCTGTCCTTTTGAGGCAATGCCGCTCTTCAATTTGTTCTGACGAAATCCTGCGGTGACCTGGCCTTTGAAGAAGCCACGCGTCATCAATCCAATCCCCGCACTCTGCTGCCTGAAGTCCCTGGCGGGCGCCTCGGGAAAACTGGTCGCCGCATAGGTTCCCTCGACGATCAGGGAAGAAAGCGGGGTCAGGCGGTAATGAAAACGGGGTTCGATGTTGTATCGGTCCGTGGAGAGCGAGGCGAAGAGGTCCGCCCCCCGATATTCCTGACCCTTTTCGACTCTGGTCGCGCCGAGGTCAGCTCGGAGAGCAAGGGTGAGACGCCCCAGGTCACGCTCAAACGACCCGGCGATGTTGGTCTGCTTCAGCGCCACGCGCGCATCGACCTCGAAGTTAGGTCGGGTGAACTCGCGGCCGACGCCGGTGGAAATGGAAGCCCGGGCGCCAGTGGTCGCCCACCGCAGGCTGGTGGCGCCCCCACCGGTCCACCGTCGGAGTTGTTTAGTTCTGTGAAAATAGAAGTACTGTGAGTTCCCCTGAACCTCGAGCTTCCAGTGGTCCAGGAACGGCAGCGCGATGTCCAAACCGGGGCCGGCGGAGGCAACGAAATCCGGTTTCCGAGTACGCTGGTACTGGACGTTGGTGTCCACGGCCAGGGTCCCGATTCGAAAGGTCGGGGTCACGGTGAGCGGACCGACACCGAATTGCAGGAGGGGCGCTCCTGAATGCTCTTCGGAGCGCGGAGTCGGCGCCGGATTGGCGGTTTGGGCCTCGATCCGTTGCGCAACCAGAAGCAGACTCAGGACGGCCAAGGAGGCTAAGCGCATGATCCGGAGCGTAATCCAATTCGGGGCCATCGATAGCATCAGTGGATTGCTGGGCTGATGGTCAGGCATATTTCCTTAGCCATAGTTCAAGGGTTACCAAGGTCCAGAGCC
>JAYVJS010000456.1:0-5882 GCA_043769075.1 Gemmatimonadota bacterium
GGGGCGTCGGCCCTGTCGGCTCAGACGCCCGAGCCGCCGATTTCGGTCTTTGCCGGCCGGGTCCTCGATGGCAAGGGCGGCCAATTCAAGAATGCCACCGTCATCGTCGACGGTGGACGGATTATCAGAATCGATCCCTTCCGGGTCGATCGCCCCACCTTCGAGTTTCCGAACGGCACCGTGATGCCGGGCCTGATCGACATCCACGTCCACGCCACGGCCTACGTCAACCGGCAAGGCCGGATGCACGCCGAGGGCGACGGCGACACCCCGACTCAGGTCGCGCTCTCCACCGTCGCGAACGCCGCTCGCACCATCCAAGCCGGATTCACCACCGTCGCCAGCATCGGCGGCGCCGACGATGCCGACCTCCGTGATTGGATCGCCCGGGGGGCCGTAATCGGCCCCCGGATTCTGACCAGTCTCGATCCAATCTCCGATGCTTCACTCACCCCCGAGCAACTGGCGGCCGTGGTCGAACAACGAGTCGCCGCCGGGGCCAACCTGATCAAGCTGTTCGCCTCCAAGAGTATTCGCGAAGGCGGCACCCCGACGATGTCGGAATCCCAGCTTAAGGCGGCCTGCGACGCGGCCCGGCGGCTCGGAGTCCCTTCGATCGTTCATGCGCATAGTGCGGAGAGCATCCGGGCCGCCGCCGCGGCGGGTTGCAATCAGGTGGAGCATGGGGTGTTTGCCACCCAAGAAGTGCTCGACCTGATGGCCAGGCGGGGCACCTTCTTCGACCCCCAGTGCGGGCTCGTGTTTCGGAATTATCTCGACAACCGTCGCTGGTTTCAGGGGATCGGCAACTTCACCGACGAAGGGTTTGCGGCGATGGAGCGGGCCATTCCTCTAGCAGTGGCGGTCATCCGGAACGCGGCGGCCACGCCCGGACTCAAGCTGGTGTATGGCACTGACGCCGTGGCGGGTGCCCATGGCAGGAACGCGGAGGATTTGATTTGCCGGGTCCGGCAGTCGGGGATCCGGCCGATGGATGTCATTGTGTCGGCCACCTCGCGCAACGCAGAGGCGTTGATGATCGGCAAGGAAACCGGCTCCTTTGCCCCAGGGATGGCCGCCGATCTGATCGCCGTTCGAGGCAATCCGCTCGATGATATCACGGCCCTGAGCCGGGTCGTGTTCGTGATGAAGAGCGGGACGGTCGTCCGCCACGATCCGACCCTCGCCGCCCGGGGTTTCCGATGACCGAATCGGTCTGGTGGGCGATCGGCGGTCTCGTGGTCGGGTGGTTGTTGCGGACCGGGCTCGCCGTCCGTTCCCGAGTACTGGCCGTCCGAGCTGCCACGGCTCAAGCGGATGGCCTTGAAACCGAGCTGGCTGGGCTCCGCCTAACTCTGCAAGCGGCGAGTGCCGAGCGAGACAGCCTCGTCGACCAGCTTGGAGCGGCGGTCCGAGCGAGCCAGGCCCTTCGGGCGGAATCTGAGGCCCAGGCTCGGGCCGTGGAGGAGATCCGGGGTGAGCGCGACCGTGCGACCGCCCGAGCTGACCAGGCGGTTGCCGCCCAGCGCGGTTTGCCTGAGCGAGTCTCGGAACTGGAATCCATGGTTGCGGAAATGGACGAGCTCCGGCGGGAAGTCCGTCTCCTGGCGGACCAAAGGACCGGGTTGGCCAATCGACTCGAGCAACTGACCCGGCATTTCAACCGGATTGACGGGGAGCGGACTCACGCTGTCTTGCTGGTGGAGACCGTGGAGCGGCAGTTCAAGCAACTGGCGGCATCAGCCAGCGCCACCCGCGCGCTGCAGGCCACTGAACTCCTCGATCTGAAACGGCAGCTCGAGGGATCGACCCGGGCCAATGAGGAGCTCCGGAGCCGGGTCGCTGCGGCGGAGTCCGAACGAGATGAGCTGACCCGGCGGCAGATCCACGTTGAAGCTGACCGACGAGCCGCGGCCTTGTCCCACCAAGAAGCGCTCGCGGCGCTCCAGGCTGAGCTTGGCGCGGTGCAAGCTTTGGCGGAACGGGCCGGGCCACTTCGTCGCCAACTCGAGGACCGCGAAGGGTTGGTCCGGTCGGTGGCGTCGGAACGGGACGAAGCCACTCGGGCGCTGGTGCATCGGGAACGAGAGTGGATCGTCCAAGTTTCGGACCTCGAAACAGAGGTGGTCCGGCTCGAGGCCCTGCTCCAACGAGCCGGCACCGCCGAGGCGCTCCTTGCGGTATCAAACCGGGAGCGGGATGATTTCGCGGCGGCGCTCCGGACCGCCCGGGTCGAGATCGCCACACTCGCCACTGAAATCAAAGACCGTGACCACCGATTTCGGGCCTTGCTGGACGACCGGCGTCAATTCGCCGAGGCGAGCCAGGACCAGATTGCCCATCTCCTCGAGCAAACCCGTCGGGCTGGCGACGACCTCAAACGAATCTCCGGCATTGGCCCCCACCTCGAAGGCCGGCTGAAGGCGCATGGGATCACGACCTTCCGGCAGATTGCCCAGTGGAGTGATTCCGATATCGAGCGAATCTCGAAGGAACTTGGCCCGTTTGCCCACCGGATTCGCCGAGACCGCTGGGTCGAACAGGCCCAGCGCGAGTGCGAAGTGGAAGGGCAGCCAGCGGCCTGAACGCCGACCTGCCTATATTCCCATTCCTCATGGAAGCGCGGTGAAATGTTGAAAAACTGGTGGGGCCTCGCGGGGGTGGCTGCCGCATTCGTCGGCGCCTGCAGCTCGACTCCCGGATCGGGCGCGAGTCGGGTCACGGTTCAGCCGGAAGTAGGGGAGCGCCATCTTCGGAACATTCGCCAGCTAACGTTCGGCGGCAACAACGCCGAATCGTATTTTTCCCGCGACGGAACCAAGCTGATCTTCCAGCGCCAGGAAAAGGCCGATAGCGGGTGCGACCAAGAGTATCTAATGAATGTCGATGGGTCCAATCTCCGACGGATTTCGAATGGCTGGGGTCGAACCACCTGCGGGTTCTTCTATGCCAACGATCAACGGGTGTTGTACAGTTCGACCTTCAAACACGACAAAGCCTGTCCCGCGCCGCTTGACCAATCCATGGGCTACGTCTGGCCGCTGGGGCAGCTCGAGATATACACCTCGAAACTCGACGGGAGCGATCTTCGCCAGCTGACCAACAACGGGGCTTATAACGCCGAGTCGACGGTGTCGCCGGACGGCAGGCATATCATCTTCACTTCGACGAAGGACGGCGATATCGAGTTGTACTCGATGAATGTCGACGGCACCAACGTCCGGCGGGTAACCAACCGCGTGGGGTACGACGGAGGGGCTTTCTATTCCCCGGACGGAACCATGATCGTCTGGCGGGCCGGTTATCCGACCACGGCTCGGGATACGGCCGACTACCGGTCACTATTGGCCCAGCGCGCTGTCCGGCCCAGTCGGGTCGAGGTCTGGGTTGCCAACGCCGATGGCTCAAATCCGCGCCAGGTGACCAAACTGGGCGGGGCGAACTTTGCTCCCTACTTCCACCCCGATGGCAAACGGATCATCTTCAGCTCGAACTATCTGAGCCCCCGCAGCGGCAAGTTTGATCTCTACCTGGTGAATGTCGACGGGACCGGCCTTGAGCCGGTAACCACCCATCCGGATTTCGACAGTTTTCCGATGTGGAGTCCGAATGGGAAGAAACTCGTTTGGGCTTCCAATCGTAACGCCAAACACGAACGTGACACCAACCTGTTTATCGCTGATTGGGTGGAGTGAGTAGTATGAAATCGATGCTGCGGTGGCTGTGGGACTGGGCTAAGTCGATTGGGGTTGCCCTGGTGGTCTGGTTCTTTCTACGGACCTTCCTCCTTGAGGCGTTCCGAATCCCGTCAGGCAGCATGGAAAACACCCTCCTGATCGGGGACTTCTTGTTCGTCAACAAGCTGCTTTATGGGGCGGAGGTGCCGTTGATCAAGAAGCGGTTGCCGCCGGTGCGAGAGCCTGTCCGCGGTGAAATTTTGGTGTTCGACTCGGTCGAAGAAGAGGGCCTCAAAGTCGTCAAGCGGTTGATCGGCGTCCCCGGCGACACTTTGTCGATGGAGGGTGGGGCCCTGTTTCGCGACGGCAAACGATTGGATGAACCCTGGGCCATTCGGACTGACCCCACCGCCAACGCCGACCCGGCCGGCCGGGCCCAGATGCGCCGGTGGCAGATCAAGCATTACGTCGGCGGAGATCCCGATCGATACGCCCCCGACCTCAACAACTGGGGGCCGATCGTGGTGCCGAGAGACTCCTTCTTCATGATGGGAGACAACCGCGATGGTTCCTACGACGGCCGTTACTGGGGGTTCTTGCCACGGCTCAATGTCCGCGGGACCCCGGTCGTCGTCTACTTCAGCTACAACCCGGACACCTACAAGCCGATTCCGTTCGTCACCAACATTCGGTGGGGACGGCTCCTCACCTTGCCGCACTGAGATGATGCCACTCCGCCATTGGCCCTCGATCCTCACCGTCGGTTATCTCGCCGCGGGGTGTGGAGGGCGGATGTCGGGCCCGGAGGTTCTCCCAAGTGACCTGCCCAGCCTCGAGGCGGAGCGAGCCCGGAAGCCGAACGATCAACAACTCCTGGTTCGGCTTGGGTCCGGATACTATCGGGCCAAGCGCCCCGCCGAAGCGGTAACCGTCCTCCGGGCCGCCGTCGCGCTCCAGCCGACTTTCCCAGCCACCGTGTTTCTCGGCCTTGCCCACGAAGCAACCGGCCAACTCGATAGCGCCCAAAGCGCCTACCGGTTGGCCGGCACCGTCGCCCGCGGCCGGTCGGAAAAGGCGGAACTCGAAGCTCGGCTGGCTCACTTGACCCAGGAGCAGCTGGTCCGGTTTGCAAAGCAAGCGGTGGCGTCTGAAGCGAAGCTCCGAGCGACTCCAGCGTCGAACACGGTCGCGGTCTTGCCCTGGCGTTACCTCGGGACCAACCAGGAGCTGGCCCCGCTCGAGCGGGGGGTGGCCCATCTGTTGGTGACCGACCTAGGCTTGGTGCGGTCGTTGGTCCTCGTCGAGCGGGAACAGATGCAAGCCATCGCGGATGAATTGGCCCTGACGGCGGCGCAGCGGGTCGAGGTGCCCACCGCGGCCCGATCAGGCCGCCTGGTTGGGGCTGCCCGCGTTATTCAAGGCACGATCCGCGAAGACGCTCGAACCGCCCAGATTCGGCTCGACGGCACCGTCGTCACCACCGCGTCCGGTGCGGTGGCCGGGAGGGGTTCGGCCGCCGATAAACTTGCGGCGCTGTTCGCGATGGAAAAGCAATTGGTGTACGCACTGCTGGGATCGCTGGGCATCAATCTTTCCCCGGCCGAACGCCAAGCCATCAACGAGCGGCCCACCGCCGACCTCCAAGCGTTCCTGGCTTTTAGCCGCGGGTTGGAAGCCCAAGATCGGGGCGACTACCGGGCTGCTGTAGCCCAGTACAACGCCGCCGCCGCTCGCGATCCGAATTTTCGAGCGGCCCGAACCCGAGCCGACAACGCCGCTCTGCTCACCGGCCCTCTGGGGCAGAGCGGCGCCGGATTGGCGGCACTGGCCCAAAGCCAGTTGCCCACCCAAAGCCAGTTGCCAGGTGCCGGTCTCACGACTGGCCGGGCGGTTGCCTTGAGAAATGCCATCGACATCGTGGCCCCAAGTACTGGGGGCCAACTTGCCCGGCGAACCCTCGGCGGGCCGCTGGTCCGGTCGCGGCTCGCCGAGACGTTGCGCCAGGACGACCTGACCCAGATTGGGGCCGTCGGAGAAATCATCATCGTGATCCCCCGCCCATGACGACCGTCCGACCCCTGGCCGTGGCGGTGATCGTCGTCGTGGCGAGCGGGCATCAGGCCTTGGCGCAAACCTCGGAGGACAACCGAGGGGTGGCCGTCGGCGTCCAGTGGCGGGAGTACCGGCTTGGATCGGGCTCGACGG
>JAYVJS010000457.1:0-2100 GCA_043769075.1 Gemmatimonadota bacterium
TTCTCCGACCCGATCAGCGGGTGCCGCTCTGGACGGGACTGGCCTCGACGACCCGACGATCGGAGTCCCATCCGCCGGTGGCGCTTCGGCGCGACGTCATTGGTCTCCGTGTCAATGGCGACGAATTTCCGCTCGAGCTCTCGGTCTCGTCTTTTGCCGACGGCACCGATCGCGGCTTCGTCGTGGTGCTCAGAGATTTGACCGACCAGCTTCGATTCCAAGGGGAACAGGCCCAACTCCAGGCCCAATTGGCGCAGGCTGCCCGCCTCGAAGCCGTGGGCCGGATGGTGTCGGGCGTGGCCCATGAGCTCAACAACCCGCTGACGGCCATCATGGCCTTTGGCCAGGACCTGCTCAGCACCGCCCGGGCAGACGAGGACCGCGAGGCCTTGACCGTGATCGTGCAACAGGCTGAGCGTTGTCGGGTGGTTGTCGGCGATCTATTGATCTTTGCGCGAAGCCGCCGGGAGGAGCGCCGGCGGATCTCACCCGACGAACTGATCCGGCGGGTCACTCGGGTGTTCGAGCGCGATTCGGCCCACAGCAACGTCGCCTTCGTGGCCACGGTCGCGCCCGATCTCCCGCCGATTGATGTCGACGGGCCCGGTATCGAGCAGGTGCTCGCCAACTTGCTGACCAATGCGTTTCAAGCGGTGTCCAGCGGCGGTTCGGTCGCCCTCCGCGTCGAGGTGCGGGACGACCGGCTGGTGTTTGAGATCGATGACGACGGCACCGGCATTTCACCGGAGGCCCTGCCGAGGCTATTCGAGCCGTTCTTTACCACGAAATCACTGGGCGAAGGAACCGGTCTGGGGCTGTCGGTTTCCCATGCTATCGTTCACCAACACGGCGGGACGATCGGGGCCGAGAATCTTCCCAGTGGCGGCGCTCGGTTCACGGTGTCGCTCCCCTTTGTCGAGCGACGGTCGGAGTCGGTCCTCCCGGCCGATCGGCCCAGCCCGAATGGCGATCGGGTGTCGGGCCCGTCGTTAGGCAGAGCCTTGGTGATCGACGACGAGCCGGCAATCCGAACCGCGGTTCGGCGGAGCCTCGAGCGGAATGGTTGGCGGGTGGACGAGGCCGCGGATGGCCTTGAAGGGTGGCTCCGACTCGATATGGGGGGTCGTCCTGGTCCCTACGACTTGGTGGTTACCGATCTCAGGATGCCGGGGTTGTCCGGGGTTGAACTCGTTGACCGCCTTCGGGCCAGTCACCCACCGCTGGCGGACCGGACCATCGTGATTACTGGAGACACGGCCTCGCCGACGGTGGCCGAGTTTCTGGGGCGGCTCCAGACTTCGTATTTGCAGAAGCCGTTCGACATGCGGACGCTGGTTCAGATGGTCGAGCGGTTCCGGCCGCGAGAGGCCTCGTGATGGAGATTCTTGGATACGGTCTGGCCGTCCTGATCGGCATCTTGCTCGGCCTACTGGGCGGCGGCGGTTCGATCATGACCGTTCCGGTCTTGGTGTATGGCCTGGGCTTTTCGATGAAGCAGGCGGTTCCGATGAGTTTGGTCGTGGTTGGACTCACGAGTCTGTTCGGTGCGGCGAGTCACCACAGAGACCGGAATGTCCGGTGGGATGCTGCGCTTAGCTTTGGTCCGACCGCGATTCTGGGGGCGTTTACCGGTGCTCGAGCGGCCCACTTGGTGTCGAGCCGGGTCCAGCTGATCGTCTTTGGGTGCCTGATGCTGGCGGCGGCGGTCTCGATGTTCTATGGCCCGGCGCTCTGGAAGGGGACCGCTGATCCGGACGCCCGGTCGGCAAAACGCCCCCTTCCGGTCATTGCCACGTTAGGTTTCATGGTCGGGTTCCTGACCGGTCTGGTTGGGGTCGGGGGCGGGTTCCTCTACGTGCCCGCCTTGGTCCTGTTGGGCGGCCTGGTGATGAAGGAGGCGGTCGGTACCAGCCTCATTCTGATCATCATGAGTTGCCTGACCGGATTCCTGAGTTATCTCGGTACCGTGCAGCTCGACTGGAGAGCGACCGGGTTGTTTACGGGCCTGGCGGTCGTGGGCGTGATGGTCGGGAGCCGGCTGGCGGGGCGAGTGTCGCAGACGGCTCTTCGACGCGGATTTGCGGGGCTGTTGGTGGTGAT
>JAYVJS010000458.1:0-3772 GCA_043769075.1 Gemmatimonadota bacterium
ACATGGACCAGGACGGCCACGAGAGCCACGAGCGCAAACGGGCGGTGGGCAATGTGCCAGAGCCGGAATACTCGATGGGTCGCTTCGAGCAGGCGTACCTGCTGGGTCAGGGCCATTTCGTGACGGGCCAACCGGGCCACCCGGCGGAGGGCCTTCCGGTCGAGTCGATGGCCCACCTGCCGGGCCAGACATAAGCGACGTAAGGCCCGGGCCGCCCGCCACCGCATAACCTCGTCTTTGAGCATCCGGCGGCCGGTCGCGAGCACGCCGAGACCCTCGCACGGCGTTGGGTCCGACCGGAGGAGCGCTTCGACCTGAGGCACCGGCAGCCCGGTCCCGTGGGCCAGTTCATCAAGCAACTGGCGTCGTTCGCTCGCGATTTCGTCTGCCGTGAGTTCGAGCCCGGTCGCGCTTCGGGGAATCTGAACGTACAAATAGCGGCCGATGATTCCGCTGATACAGACCACGATCATCGACCAATAGCCAAGCCCAATGACGCCCTCGAAACGCCAGCTGGCGTGCACCGCGGTCAGGATTGGAAGAGTCAAGGCAGTCGCGACATGGACGTCGAGCCATTTCGCCAAGGTCCCAGTCCAGGCCAGCCACCGGACCTTTTTCCGAAGGGGGTAAAGCCACAAAAAGCAGAAAATGGAAACCGCAAGAACCCCGGCAGATTGCCCCAAATAGCCCGACGGCCGAAGCCAGGAATGCAAGGGATGGCGGACCCGGTCTGCCTGATCTGCGCCGTAGTACCCCCAGTAAGACACAGTGACCCAAAGGAGAGCCAGGACGACGACCAGGACGGGCAGCACCGAGGGAGGCCGCCGCCCAGAGGCGGCCTTGGGAACCACCGGCGGCCCTGAAATCGGGGGCTCGGCCCCCCGCAGGGTACCGGGGCTCACCGGCCTGCCGAATTGAGGCTTCAACCCTGTGCCGCGATCGGCGGATTGGGACGTGGTCAAAATCCTCCGGCCTGTTGGTTCATGAGTGCCGTTCATAGGGCACAAAGTGTGCGAGGTGGGGACGTCGGGTCGTCGTATCCTCGCACACGGCTAAGTCGTGAGATGAAAGGGACATGAAGCATGTCCATCGAGGGCGGATCCACAGTGAACTATGGCTCATTTGAGGGAGTGGCACTAGTGACTGAGAGCGAGCCATGGACCTGCTAGTCTATGGGGCGTTTGCCGCGGTCCTCGCCGCCGCCGTCGCCGGGCACCTCCGGGGCCACCGGAAGCGAGAAGCGGCCGCCGTGGCCGCGGCCGAACGGGCCGGCCTGAGCAGCGGGGATGGCCCTCGAGCCCAACATCCGGCCATCAATGTGGATTGGTGTATCGGGTGCGGCGCCTGTGTGACGGCCTGCCCCGAGGGCGACGTCCTGGCCGTGTTAGGCGGTAAGGCGGCCTTGGTTCACGGGAACCGGTGCATCGGTCATGGCCTGTGCGCCGAAGCCTGCCCGGTCGGCGCCATCGAAATCGTGATGGCGTCTCCCTCGATGACCGCCGACCTTCCGGCACTCTCACCCGAGTTGGAAACCACGGTCCCCAACTTGTTCATTGCGGGCGAACTCGGGGGCCTCGCGCTGATCAAGAACGCGATCAACCAGGGCCGCGACTGCATCGATCGGATTGCCGAACGGGCCAGGCTCACGCGCCTCGATCCCGGTCCACCAGGTCCGCCATCGCTGGACGTCGTGATCGTCGGCGCCGGCCCGGCCGGGCTGTCCGCGTCGCTCCGGGCGCTCGAGCTCAAGCTTCGGTTCGTCACGCTGGAAGCGGAGGAGTTCGGTGGCACGGTGGCGAAATACCCGCGGCAGAAGCTGGTGATGACGAGCCCGGTTGAGTTTCCCCTTCACGGCCGGTTCAACAAGCGGGAAATTTCCAAAGAGAATCTGCTTGAATTCTGGGCCACGGCCGCGAAGCGCGACGGCATGGATATCCGGACCCAGGAACGGGTCGAGGGGGTGGTCCGCGATCCTGGCGGCCGGTTCACCGTGCGGACGACCAAAAGCGAGTATCGCGCTTTGGCGGTGTTGATGGCCATCGGCCGCCGGGGCACCCCCAACAAGTTGGGAGTTCCCGGCGAGGAGCTGCCGCATGTGATGTACAGCCTCCTCGATGCCGAGGCGTACGAGGGCAAGCGAATTTTGGTGGTCGGCGGTGGTGACAGTGCCGTCGAGGCGGCGATGGGCCTGGCCAGCCAGAAGGGCAATCGGGTGACGGTTTCGTATCGCCAGGCCGAATTCAAGCGGCTGAAGCATCGAAACCAGGTCCGGATCCAAGAAATGATCGCTCGAATGGGACTGACGGTCCTGTTCAACTCGAAGCCGACCCGGATCCGCGACCAATCCACCACCGTGGATGTCGGGGGCCAACCGAAGGAAGTGGCCACCGATTTCGTTTGGATTTTTGCCGGAGGCACTTTGCCCAAGACATTCCTGGAGGGGATGGGCATTGCCTTCGGGCGTCAAGACTTGAGCGGCGCCGCGGCGACCGAAGCCGAGGAGCGGGGCGAAGCGCAATCGGTCTGATGCGCTCCGAAGACGCCCCGACTAAGTTGGGCAATGCTTTCCCTGCTCCCCGCGTTGTTCCTCGCCGCGCTCCAAACGCCGACCCTAAAAACCAAGCCTGGCGCCGAAGACATCCGCCTCGATGGCCGCCTTGATGAGCTGGTCTGGGCCACGGCGGATTCCATCGCGGGTTTGACCCAAGTCGAACCGGTCGAAGGCGGCACCCCGAGTGGTTCGACCGTGGTTCGGGTGCTGACCAATCCGCGCTACTTGGTCATCGGCGTCACGATCACCAACGGCGGCGTACCGGTCACCACCTTCTCCAAAGCCCGCGACGCCCGCCTGGACGATGAGGACCACATCCGGCTGGTTTTAGATCCGTTCGGCGATGGCCGCTCGGGCTACCTCTTTGCCGTCAACCACTCCGGAG
Organism: Gemmatimonadota bacterium; assembly: GCA_043769075.1. GTDB lineage: Bacteria > Gemmatimonadota > Gemmatimonadetes > Gemmatimonadales > GWC2-71-9 > SHZU01. The sequence goes on from JAYVJS010000458.1 coordinate 2,937, forward strand.
CCCGGTTCGACGCCCTGACCACCAATCAAGGCGAAGGCCAGAACAGCAACTGGGACGCGGTCTGGGAAGCCGCCACTGCCGCAACCGACTCGGGGTGGTCAGTCGAGATCCGGATCCCGGTGAAGAGCCTCTCCTTCCCAGCTGGGATGGATCAATGGGCCTTCAATATTGAACGCCGGGTTCAGGCGGTGCTGGCCACCGATCGATGGGCCGCCGCCAAGCGAGACCGGGAGTTCGGCCAAACGACCGACGCCGGTCGGCTCACCGGGTTACCCCGCTTTGACCTCGGCCGCGGCCAGAGCATCCGGCCGGCCATCGTGGCCGGCGGCGGACAGGCCGGACCTAACGCCTCGGTCGAGGGTGACCTTCGGTTCAGTGGCGAACTCGAGCAACGACTCGGCGCCAACTTCCTCAGCACCTTGACCTTCCATACTGACTTTGCCGAAACCGAGGTCGATAACCGGCGTTCAAACCTGACTCGTTTCCCACTCTTCTTCCCGGAAAAGCGGACCTTCTTTCTCGAGGGAAGCGACGTCTTCGAATTCGGCCCCAATCTCGGCACCGACGTGCTCCCGTTCTTCAGCCGTCGAATCGGCCTCGTCAATGGCCGTGAGGTTCCGATTCAGGTTGGGGGCAAACTGAACGGACAGTTCGGGTCGACTCGGGTGGGGTTGATTGCGGCGAGGACTGGGGAAGCCGACTCGGTGGCCGGCGCGACGGAGATGGCGGTGTTTCGGATCCGTCAGAATGTCCTTCGGGAGTCTTCCATTGGAGCGGTGGCTACCCTAGGCGACCCGGCGGGCGGCACCGGTTGGCTGGCGGGTGCAGACGCCACC
>JAYVJS010000459.1:0-4260 GCA_043769075.1 Gemmatimonadota bacterium
TGAAGAATCTTGCCGCGGTGCTCGAAGGCGCCGGATCGGGAATGTCGAAGGTCGCCAAGACCACCGTCTTCCTGGTGGACATGGCCGATTTCGCGGCGATGAACGAAGTGTATGGCAAAGCATTCGGCGATCACCGTCCCTCCCGGTCCACGGTGGCTGTGTCCGGCTTGCCCCGGGGCGTTCGGGTCGAAATCGAGTGCATCGCGACGCGCTGATGCTCCGCCTTGGGGGTGGATCGGGCCTGGTGGCTCGGCCGGTCTTCAAAACCGCGATGGAGACGCCTCTGGCGGCTCCGGTGGGTTCGATTCCCACACGCTCCCGCCACCGGCGCCTCGTGGCGCTGGTGCCGGTCCTCCTGGCCGTGGCAACGGTCCTCAACGCTCAGGCCCCAGTCCCTGTGGCGGTGCCACCGGACTCGATCAATTTCATGAGCCGGCCGATCAAACCGCTCCCCGCGTTCTTTATGTCCTTGGCGATCCCCGGCTGGGCCCAAGCCCGGCTCGATCGCAAGCTGACGGGAGCGATTTTCGTCACGATCGAGGGACTGTCGTTAGGCATGACGGTCAAAACCGCCCGGGAGCTCAAATACCTGCGGCGGGTGTCCGCGGACTCGGCCCGGATCGTCGGAAAAACCAGTCAGCGCCAGGACTGGGTGGCACTCCTGGCGTTCAATCACTTGTTTGCCGGCTTGGAGGCGTTCGTCGCCACTCAACTCCACGATTTTCCATCCGACGTCAAATTTCAGGTATCCCCGCTGCCGGGCGGGGGCATTGCGGCGGGGGTGTCGATTCCGTTTCGAATCCGGTGAACCAAGCCCCGATCGGCATCTTTGACTCGGGGTTAGGCGGCCTTACCGTGGCCCGGGCGATTTACCGGAAGCTTCCCAACGAGTCGACCCTCTACTTCGGCGACACCGCCCGCGTCCCCTACGGGCCCAAGTCCCCGACGGTGGTCCGTCGCTACAGCCTGGAGATTACCGAGTGGATGGTCCGGCAGGGCGTCAAGGCGGTGGTCGTGGCCTGTAACACGAGCACGGCCCACGCCCTCGACCTGCTCCACACGAGTTTCAAGATTCCGGTCATCGGCGTCATTGCGCCTGGGGCTCGGGCCGCCGCCCGGGCCGGCGCCGGGCGGCCGATCGGCGTCATCGCCACGGCGGGCACCGTGGCCAGCGGGGCCTATGAGCGGGCCATTCACCGCGAAGACCCCGGAGCACGAGTCATCTCCGCCGCGTGCCCGCTGCTGGTTCCCTTCGTCGAGGAAGGCTGGTTCGACCATCCAGCCACTCGGTTGGTGGCCGAAGAGTATCTCAACCCACTCCGGGACCAGGGCATCGGCACGCTGGTGCTCGGGTGCACCCACTATCCGTTGCTCCGGCCGCTTCTGAGCGAGATTCTTGGCCCGTCGGTCGCTCTGATCGACAGCGCGGAAGAGACCGCCCGGTCCCTCGCGGCCGTCTTGGGTGAACGCGGCTTGGTGGGGCCGACCCGGCCGGGCGGGCGAGGGGACCACCGGGTGGTGGTCAGCGATGACCCGGAACGTTTCGGCCGGATCGGCGCCCAGTTTCTGGGAGAGGCGATCTCGCTTCCCGAGGTGGTGACGTTAGGTGTCGGCTAGGTGAATCGACGGAGGTCGACGCCGCCTTGGCCGGCCACCGCGAAGCAGCGCCCGTTCACCCAGGCCCCTGGATTGAGGTAGTGGCGGCCGGGGCGCACTTCGGCGGTTTCGGCCCGGTGGGTGTGCGACATGACCAACAGGCCGATCGCCGGCTCGGCCGTCATCCGCTCCGTGGCCCAGGCCACTTGGCGGCGTTGGGCCCGGTCGAGGACGGCGGCATCTCGGGTCGAGTCGGCCAGCCGTCGGCTCATCCGGTCGACCAGCCAAAAGCCCAGGTCGGGATGGAGAAAACGGAAGGCCGCGGCCGTCGCGGGGTGCCGAGTGATCCGGTGCATCAACGCGGCCGAACGGTGCTCTTCCACTAAACCGTCGCCGTGGAGGGCCAAAACATCGGTCTGGCCCAGCTGGAATCGGAGACTCCCGGCCGAAAACTGGATGCCGACGTCGGTTTGCCAAAAGGAGTCGCCCCACCGGTCGTGGTTTCCGCCCGTCATGACGATCGGAACCCGGCGACGCAACGACGCCAGCGCCGCGGTAACCTGAAAACCGGTGCGGGGAATAACCCGCCGGTACGAAAACCAGAAGTCAAACAGATCGCCGTTGATGAGGAGGCAGTCCCCAAGGGTCGGAACTGTCTCGAGAAAATCGAGGAACGCGGCGCTGTCCTCGGGCGTGGCCGCACCGAGGTGAGCGTCGGAGACCACGACAAGCTGGGTACCGAGCATGGGACCGAAAATAGGACGATAGGGGGAGAATGGAAGCGACCGACGACGTTTCCGTCACCGAGTGGCGGGTCAACTACAGCGAAACCGATCAGATGGGTGTGGTGTACCATGCCTGCTACCTGGTTTGGCTCGACCGAGCCCGGACCGAGCACCTTCGGCGGGCCGGGATGACCTACGCCGAGCTCGAGCGCCGCGGGATTCGGCTCCCGGTCGGCGAGTTGACCATCCGGTACCGTCAATCGGCCCGCTATGACGACCGGATCTTGATTCGTTGCTGGGTCGAGGACCTTGCGTCGCGCCGAATCATTTTTGGGTACGTGGTGGAGAACGCCGACACGGGGCAGGTCCTCGCGACCGCGGAAACCAGTCTGATGGTCGTCGACGCCGCCTTCCGGTGGACCCGCCTCCCACCCGACGTGGCAGGACGGCTCGGCACGGGGCACTTGGCCCTCGGTCCTCGGCGTGTGCCGAGCGCCGAGCCCCCAGTGCCGAGTGCCGAGCAGTAGTTAGCGAGCGCGGAGGGGCGGGCCTATGTATCATCTAGCCATGAGGTTCCCTCTGTTCGTGTCGGCGTTCGGGCTCGGGCTCTCGGCCTGCGGGGGCGGAGGCGCTATCACCGTCCCCAGGCCGGTTGGGCTGGTGCTCGGGTCGAGGGATAGTGCCCTCGCCTGGGCCCAGGGCACCTTGCCGACCGAGGGGCGGGAAATCCGGTTTCGGTGGCAGTTTCGGGATGATCAGGGGGCGGCTGGTGGCCGGGGGCGGGTCCGATTCGCCTATCCCGACTCAGCCCGGCTCGATGTCCAGGGCCCGCTTGGCAGCGGCCGCGCGGCCGCCTTCGTCAACGGCGATACGGCCCTGTGGGCTCAACCGGAAAGCGACGTCAAGCGACTGGTGCCCAGTTACCCGCTGTTTTGGGCGCTCCTCGGCGTGGCCCGGGCGCCGGCCGGTGAGGCCCAGGTCCGCCATTTCGCCGGCCCCGCCTTGACGGCCTGGCAGTATCACGACGGGCCTGATACGGTCGACTATGTCCAGACGGCCGGTCCGTCGCCCCGCCTGATCGCCGAGGTTCGGCAGGCCGGCACCAAAGTCGGAACCGTTGAAACGACCTTCGGCCCCGACGGCCGACCCCAGACCGCCCGGCTGATCGTCCCGGGAGTTCCGGCCCGGCTCGATATCACCTTTACTTCGAACCAGAAGGCTCTGAACTTTGCGTCGGATACCTGGAATCCTCCTCAGCCTTAGTCTTATGGCGGGCCTGTCTGACTGCCTCTACGGGTTTGGAGGCGGGACCGGGTTTCCGCCGACCGTCAAAACGGTGGCCGTCTTGCCGTTCGATAATCTGACTGCGGAGCCGTCGCTGACTTCGGAGGTGAACCGCGCGGTTCGGGAAGCGGTCCAGAATCGGCTCGGTCTCCGTCCCAGCGGCGAGGCCCTCGCCGATGCTCTCGTCAAAGGCTCCATCCAACGCTACGAGCCCGATATTCCGCTGGCGTATTCCGGCAACGAGCAGAACCAAAGCGTTACGGTTCGGAACCGGAAGGTTCAAATCACGATCAACGTTCAGATCTTTGATCAGAAGAACAACAAGATCCTTTGGGAGCGCAACGGCCTCACCGTCGAGGGCGACTACACGTCAAACGAAGCCGACGGCCGAAAGAAGGCGATCGAGCGACTCATCACTGACATTGTCGATGGAGCCCAATCCCAATGGTAACATCCGATCCGCGCCGCCGCGGCGCCAGCACGCTCGGCTGCCTCGTATCCCTCGTCGTCACCCTCACCCTCGGTTACTACGGGATGCAGGTGGGCCGGGTCTGGGTCAGGTTCTACGCCATCCAGGACAAGGTCGACAACGCGGCCCTCTTCGCCCAAAGCCAGCCGACCGAACAGATCCTCCGGAATTTACGGGAAGCCGTCG
>JAYVJS010000460.1:0-8215 GCA_043769075.1 Gemmatimonadota bacterium
GATGGTGGAATGGTCATGATATCGGTGAAGCCATTGGTCCCGCTGGCGGTCGATCGGTCGTACCGAAGCGGGAGTTGTCCAAAGATGGTCCCAGGCGCGCACTGGAGGCCCGCCGCGGGCAAGGCAGCGACCAGTTCTCCGCACCAGAACGCCTCCGCCGGCTCAAATCCCGCCAAACCGCCGAAAGTGAGAAACACGGTAGTGGCGCCTTGGGTGTTCACGTTGACCCCGGTCGGGTTGACCCGCACTTGGGCCTCGGCTACGCCGAGCAGCAGTGGGAAGAGAGCGAGAGCTTTGCGATAGGTCATAGTCAGTAGAGGCGGAACGACCCGCCGGCGTTGAGGGTCCATCGAAGGTCCGGCGCAATCAGGTCTCTCTCGGTGAGTGAGTAGCGAGCCGCCCGGGTCCGTCCCCAACGAAGGAACAGTCTCCCCTGGGTGCCGCCGTCGATCTTCCGATAGAGATTGACGCCCTGGGAAATCTCCAACTGGAGCTCGGTGTTCCGATTCCGGAGGTCGGCGCCCGGGTCGATTGCCCAGCTTTGGGAGAGGCTGCCGGAGAGGTCGGTTGTTCGGGTCGCCTGCCACCGGAGCGACGTTCCGACCCGCTCCAGTCGTTGGGTTAGCCGAAGCTCGAAGTTCTTCTGTCGCTCGACGCTCAGGTCGATGGTGACGGTAACCTTCGGGCTCGGCGTGGTGGAACCGGATATGCCGTGGACGATGGCCCGGAAATCGGAGCGTTCCCGGCCCGGTTGATGGTTGTCCTGAAAGGATTGGTTCCAGCGATACGACAGGCTGGTCTTTTGACCGGTCCAGGTCAGCGAGGCCGATTGATTGTGACTGACTTGATCAGGGACATGCGAGGCGGAGAAGTCACCATTCTCGGGAATGGCGTCGCCGGCCTGGCGGGTTCGTTGCCAGGCATAGGTGAGGAGCGGGTAGTACCAGGTGCCCTGCCGCTTGACGAGCGACCCCAAGGGGAGCGCCGCGGTTGCCGACGCGTTCCGGGTCCGTGACGTCAGGATTGAGCGCACCTGGGCGAGGTTGTCGCGGGAGCCGGCTATCGTGCCTCGGAGCGACAGCGCCCCGAGTGAGCCCGTGAGATCGAGGCTATTGCTCTCGAGATCCGCCTGCGGTGAGACCCCGACGCTTCGATAGAGCGGGTCGACCCGCTCGTGCCGGCCGCCGACTCCAAAGCTGGCATCAATCGAGCGACTGAGCTTGGCCCCTTGGAGCAGCTGGAGACTCAGTTCGCCGTAGCGTGCGGTTCGCGAAGTCGGCAGGACGGCTACCAGCGCGGTATCGCGCGCCAGCAAGGGGTCGATCGGATTGACGAAGCGCGACCGGGCGATTCCGCCCGAGAACCGAATCCGTTGTTTGGCGTCGCTCAGCGCCACTTGGGCGCCCAGGCCTCGGCTCTCCTCCGCGTCCGTGGCGGCACCTTGGTTGAAGCTTGAGCGAGGCAGGACTGAGCCGTCGACACCGGACAGCGAGATCTGGAGCCCGCCGGGGCGGGACGGCAGGAGCTCGAGGCCGATGGTCGCCGACCCGATCCGATGGGCCGGTTGGCCGAGCCCCAGCAGATTGCTCCATCCAACGACGTTGGTGCCGTTGACCAAGGCGGCCTCGATTGACGCGACTCGGCCGAGCGAGACGCCGGCTTGGGCCCCACGGCTCCCGAATCCGTTCACGAGGTAGGGATTGTGGCCGGCGGTGAGGTTGCCGATCGCGATGGAGGAGCCCCCACGGGAGAGCTTGACGCGGTAGTCTGACAGATCGACGCTTGGGGCGGACCGCTCCAGGCTGTTCCACTGGAGCCGCTGGGTTTCTTGAGAAACGCCTAACGCATTTCCTGCGGTTGAGAGCTGCCAGCCGCTGTGGGTCAGTTCCGATTCAAGACCAATCCGGAGCGTCAGGTCCTGATAGGTCCGGCGTTCCGGCCGGATGGCGCTGGTCCCACCTTGGTCGACCTGGCCGGCGCTGGTCAGGTCGATGTTCGGGGCGATCCGGCCTCGGTCGAGGCCGAGCCGGCTCCGGACCTTGAGGGGAAACCGGCCAATCTCCTCCCAGCCGGCGGCGGTCACCAAATAGGCGGTGACATCGGAGTCGCCTGGAGGAAGCCGAGTACCGGTTGGCCGATACCGAACCTCCTTGGTCCCGACGTCGAGGACCGCTGAGATATCGACGGCACCGATCACCAGAGCCAGTCGCTCGGTTGGTGATCGAACCGGGCGGCTGAGCGCCAGTTCGATGGTGGCGTTGCTCGGCAGGAATTGCTCGGCCCGCCAACGGGCGGTCAGCCCGAGTTTGGCTGGCGACTCATCCTGGGCTGTGGCTGCTGCCGGCACGGGCAGACCGAGGATGATTGCGGCGCGAAGTAACGGAATCCCCATGCTAACATGGCGTTATTCCGGCCGTAAGTTGGACATCAGGGCGTGAAGAGTGGCGATGACCTCCCGGCCTGCCGCGGTGGCCGGTGCGACCAGTTCGAAATGGCCAGCGTCCTTTGCCTCGACCAGCCGAATCCGATCGCCCAAGGTTTTGGCGCGGGCAGCATAGGTCCTCGAAAACTCAGGTGGTACGATCGGGTCGCGGGTTCCGGTGAGCACCACTTGGTCGAGCCCTAACGGGAGCCGCTGACTCGGCGAGGCGTCTCGGTATCGATCGGGCCGATCTGTCGGGGTCCCCCCCATGAGGCGGGCGATGGCGTCACCGCAGACCGGGGTCCCGTCGGCTTTGGTTTCGGTGAGATCAGGGACCGCCGCCAAGGCGAGGATGGCCCTGGGCCTCAGGGCAGTCGTGGTGTGCTTGGCGCGGGCCCCGATCCAGAGAGCCAGGTGCCCTCCGGCCGAATGTCTGGCCACGACCACTCGGCTGGTGTCCAGGTCGAAGGCGGCCGCGAGGTGCCGGACATAGTCCGTTCCCAGCGCGATGTCGTCGAACGAGCCGGGCCAGCCGCCGCCCGGATTGCCGACTCGTCGGTACTCGAGACTCCACACCGCGATGCCCTCGGCGGCGATCGCGGCGGCCAGACCTCGGATATGGCGACGATCAAATGACGCCAGCCAGCATCCACCGTGGATCAGCACGACGACCGGGGCCTTGGCGACGCCCTGGGCTCGGAACAGCTCTCCAAACTCGAGCGAGTCGGTGCCGTACCAGATGGTGGTGTCTGGAGCCGGCTGCGGGAGGGCTAGGAGATCGCGAGCGGTCATCAAGGGCTGGGCGGCGAGAGGAGCGGCGCCAACTGCGATCAGGACGGCCAGTCGTCGGAGATAGGCAGGCATCGTCAATCCAATTCATCGAGGGACTTGGGCCAGTCTTGTTTCAAGAGCCGAGACAACGCCCGGTCGGCCAACAGTCGACCTTCCGTCTGGCATCGGGCACAGTAGTTGGTTTCGTTGTCGGCGTAGCGGATTCGTTGGACCTTGCTGCCGCAGTCGGGGCAGGGCTGGCCGAACTTGCCGTGGACGGCCATCTCGGGCCGAAATGCGGTGACTTTCTCCGGGAAGCCGCCGTTTCGCTCGGCGGTGAGCTGCTTGGTCCAATGGGCGAGCACTTGCCGGCAGGCGTCGTAGAGCCGGGTGATCTCCGGCGCGCTGAGGTTCCGGGTCAGTTGGAGGGGCGAGATCCGGGCGGCATGAAGAATTTCGTCCGAGAATGCGTTGCCGATCCCGTCGAACGCTCGGGGATCGGTCAAGGCTCGCTTGAGGGTGTGATTCCCCAGCGTGAGCCGGTCGGCGAATGCGAGTTCGGTGGCTTCGAGGACGTTGAGGCCTCCTCGCTCGAACTGCTCGAGTGTCGCTCGGCGCACGACATGGAGCGACGCCCGCCGTTTGCTGCCGGCCTCAGTGAAGACGAGGGTCCCGTCGTCGAAGTCGAAGCCGGCCAAGGCGAACTTGGCACCAAGCGGGGCCCCGGCCGCTTTCCAGTGCAACCGTCCGGCAATCATCAAATGGATCACGAGCCAGGCATCGTCTTCGAGGCCGATCGCGATTCGTTTGCCGATCCGCTCCACTGCGACCACGCGCTGGCCGGCGCACTCGCTGATCGGCGGCTCGACTGTTCGGAGCAGGAACAGGCTCTTCTGGCGCACGCCGAGCAGGGTGTGCCCCACGATCCGCTCTCTAAGCGCGTCCCGGTAGTTGAGGATGTCCGGCAGCTCGGGCACTGGCGATTCCCCCGAAGAACTCTTGATGGAGAGCCCGGACCGCGACGGGTCCTTCGTTCTCCTGGACGACGAACGTCACGATGATTTCCGAAGCACCCTGGGCAATCACCTCAATGTTGACTCCTTTCACGGCATTGAACAAGCGGGCCGAGAGCCCTCGACCGGCGGGCAGCGCCATCACCTCGTGGCGGGTGGTACTATTGGGGAGGCGATCAATCATCTGGTTTCGGGTTTCCCTGAACTCGGGAAGCGGCTGGCCGAAGCCACCCTGCCTGGCAACGCGTTCGTCAACATCTATTTGAACGACGACGACGCCCGGTTCGCCCAGGGGCTCGAGACCCCGGTCAAGCCGGGCGACGAGATCAGCGTCGTATCAGCTATTGTGGGAGGGTAACCTGATGCTCCACACCACGCTGTCGCCTGGTGAACTGGTTCGCTACAGTCGCCATCTCGTCTTGCCGGACGTCGGCCTCGCGGGCCAAGAGCGCCTCAAGGCGTCGCGGGTCCTGATCGTCGGCTGCGGCGGTCTCGGCTCCCCGGTGGCATTGTACCTCGCGGCGGCGGGGGTCGGCCATCTAGGTCTGGTCGATTTCGATCTGGTCGACGCCTCGAATCTGCAGCGACAAATTCTCCACAGTACCAGCGCCATCGGCGAGTCCAAGCTGGCCTCGGCCGAGGCGCGGCTTCTGAATCTGAATCCCTACGTGAAGATCGAGCGGTACGATACGAGGTTCTCGGCGGCAAACGGGCTCGAGATTGTCGAAGGCTACGACGTCGTGGTCGACGGGACCGACAATTTCTCGACCCGCTACCTCGTCAATGATGCGTGCGTGATCCTCGGGGTACCCAATGCCTACGGAAGCATTTATCGGTTCGAAGGCCAAGCCTCGGTCTTCGGGGCCAAGGACGGTCCCTGCTATCGGTGTCTCTTCCGGGATCCTCCGCCGGCAGGCGCGGTACCGAACTGTGCCGAAGGAGGAGTCCTCGGGGTTCTTCCCGGCTTGGTCGGGACGATCCAGGCCACAGAGGCGATCAAGCTGTTGCTCGGTATTGGGCGCCCGTTGATCGGGGAGCTGCTCACGATCGACGCCTTGGAGATGCAGTTTCGCCGGCTCAAGGTTCGTAAGGACCCCGAATGTCCGGCCTGCGGTACTCGGGCCATCCGGGAGCTGGTCGACCACGACGTCGGGTGCGCGGTCCCGGAGCCGAAAGAGCGGGATATCACGGCCCTGGCACTAGCGGAGCGGCGACAGGCGGGGCGCGACCTCTTTCTCTTGGACGTCCGGGAACCGCACGAGTGGGCGATCGGAACGATCGAGGGCGCCGAGCTCATTCCGCTGGGTGAGGTGCTCCATTCGCTCGACCGGATTCCGCGGGATCGCGACGTTGTTGTTTACTGCAAAGGGGGCACCCGAAGCGCTCAGGCGGCGGATCTTTTGGTAGCGAATGGGTATCAGCGGGTCGAGAATCTGCTGGGCGGAATCCTGGCGTGGGGCGCCGATATCGACCCGTCATTGCCTCGATACTGACTCCCCAGGCGATCCGGAGTCGCCGAGCGGCCCCTCGGGTCAAAACTCGAGAGTGGTTCCGATCCGAATCGTGCGGGGTGCCAGGCGATTACGGACGGCACCAAGGCGCCCCGTGGCGAAGGGGTCCGTTTCGCCGTTGTAGGACGTTTGGACCTCGGTGACCGTCGACGAGCCGAGCAGGTTGAAGGCATCCACGGTGACCCGAAGCTGGTTCTGGCTGACGGAAAATGTTCGCTCGAGGCGAAGATCGACGGTGATCCGACCCGGATACTTGTACGAGCCTCGTGGTTGGACGAAAATTCGCTGGCCGGTCGTGGTTCCGAAGAAGAACCCGCGGAGCCGCCGAAGCCGTTCCGGGGTGATATCGGGCCGGTCGGCCTCGAATTCAAATAGCAAGTTCGAGAGGGTCAGCGTCGGGGTATACCGGTCACCGCTGGCGTAGCTCGAAAACAACGAACCGCGGAACCCGAGCGGAAGGTCACCCCCGACCCGCGCCTTGACCTCGACCCGAGACTGGTTGGCCAGATTGCCGAACGCATCGAAGCTTTCGTTGAGCCGGACATAGGGACCCGCTGACGATCCGCCGTTGTCGTCGGGCCCGGTTACCGAGTTGAGGTTGCCTTCCAGCGCTGTCACCGTCCCGCCGAGGTCGAACCACCAGGAGGGATAGCGGGCTTGGAGCCGCAGTTGGAGCTGATCGAACCGGCGGCGGGCGCCCGGCACGTTGGTCAGCACCAGGTCGGGGTTGTAACGGAGCGCGGCGAGTTGCTCGGCCGTCATGCCGGGCGGAATGAACTCCGGCCCCATCACCGCACCGGATGCCAGCTGGCTCAACCAATAGAGGATGTCTTCGTTGGACACGGCCAGCCGCCCAAGCCGCAACGGCTGGCCGTTCAGAAAGAACGCCGAAAAGAACCGATCGAGCACGGCGACGTTCGTGAACACGGTATAGTTGGACGCCAGGTTTCGGTCGACCAAGGCCACCATGTTCCGGTTTCGCCGGGTGACGTACACCGCCTCGGCTTTCCAGTGCGATCCCAGGGTCTTCTCGATGCCCAGCACGGCTTGGTCCACGTACGGCTGTCGATAGTCGGTGACAACGCCGGTTTCACTCAGGCGAGTGGTTTCGACCCGGCGGAACAACCTCTGGGTGGCCAGAGCGTCCCGTTGCGCGGTCGACATCGTGGTGGTCGGATCGGTGAACGGCACTCCGGAGAACTCCCACCGCTCCTCGTCCTGGTAGACCGAGCTACCAGCGGAGCGGTCGAAGAAGGCAGCGAACAGGCTCTGATGGTAGCGGCCCCAATGGGCCTTGATCGCGAGGGCGCCGTCCTTGGTGAGGAGGTAGCTGAGGCCGATGCGTGGATCGAGCCCGGTGGTCCGGACGACCGGCTGAAGGTTGCCGGTCGGATCGCCAAGGTTACCGGTCCATCGCCCAACTCGGAGCCCGGGACTGACTGTCAGTCGAGTCCCGATCCGAAAATGGTCTTGGATGTACCCGGCACTGTTGCCGGTCTTGGAATCGAGGGCAATGTCTCCACCCCAGGTGCTGGTGATGACGCCGTTGAAGCTCCAGGTCGATGGGCTCGCCGGATCGAAGGCGGGCGGGGAGGTCCGATAGCCCGGCCGCCAGGTCAGGCCGCCGGTCCGGTCACGATGGTAGCTCCAGCTCGAAGTGCCAAGGTCGCCACCGATCTTGAGATGGTGCTCGGCGCCGAAGAAGCGGATGTAGCGGTCCCACTGGACGGTGAACGCCGCCGTCGACGGACGTCTCCGCTCGGTGAAGACGGCATTTTGATACTCCAACGGGTCTACTTGATTGACGATCTGGACCCCGGGGATCGTCGAGCGCTGATAGGGGAGTCGGTCGTCGCGCCCCTGGTACCCGGAAATTTTGACTTCCAGGAAGCTCCGGGCGGACCAGGTCCGCTGCCAGGAAAGGCTGCCGAGCCACGAGCCGGCGTTGAGCCGTTGGGTCGCGGCCGCCCGCCGGAATCCGGTTTGCCCGAACCGGTCGCCATCGGTGTCGAAGCGGGCGACCGAGAGGTCGACGTGGTCGGTGGCGGCCGGCTGCCAGGTGAGCTTCCCGAGGAACTTTCGCTCGGTCTCTTGTGGCGGATCAGGCACGTAAGGTCCGACGGCGTCGGGAAACTGGTCGAGGACTCGGAGGTTTCGCCGGACCACCTGGCCGAAGACACCATAGAAGAGCCGATTTCGCACCAGGGGGCCAAGCCAATGGCCGTCGGCCTCGAACCGGTCGCTGACCTCGGAGCCGGCTTCGCCGGGGACGAGGTTCGTGCTGTTGAGCCGACTGGCTTCGGCTGCCAGCCGAAGGGTGGCCGACGGTCGGTTGCTCCCGGACTTGGTCACCAGATTAATGATTCCGCCTTGGAAATTCCCATGCTCGGCGCCGGCCCCGAGTCCCCGTACTTGGATTTCCTGGATCCAGCTTGGGCTCGGTTGGAGGAGGTCGCCTCCGATACCGGGGTGGTTGACGGCCACCCCGTCGATTTGAT
>JAYVJS010000461.1:0-7248 GCA_043769075.1 Gemmatimonadota bacterium
CGAGTGCCGAGCGCCGAGCGCCGAGCCCTCACCCACGGGCCCTCGTGGCCAGCCGGGCCAGTGCACTAAGGACCAAGACGACCATGATCAACACCAAGGCCGTGGCCCACGCGACCCGGTGCCATTCTTCATAGGGCCCGGTCGCATAGGTAAACACCGTTAGGGGCAGGGCCGCGATTGGTTGGGAAAGGTCGCGACTCATGAACTGGCTGCCCAGGGCGGTGAAGAGCAGGGGAGCTGTTTCCCCGGCCACCCGGGCAATGGCCAACAAACTCCCGGTCACGATACCGGGAAGACAGGTCCGGACCACGACCGAGAGGCTGGTCCGCCACCTCGGATAACCTAACGCCAGCGCGGCTTCCCGAAGCGAATGGGGCACTAGGCGGATCATCTCTTCGGTCGTTCGAAGCACCATCGGGATCATGATCATGGCCAAGGCCGCGCTCCCGGCGTAGCCCGAGAAGTGCTTGACCCGGGCCACGATCAGAGTCCAGGCAAAGACGCCGACGACGATCGAGGGCGTGCCGTTCATCACGTCGGCGACGAACCGGGCCGTGGTGGCCAGGCGGCTCTTCGGATACTCGGATGCGTAGATCCCGGCCCCGATCCCGATCGGGAGTCCGATCAGGCACGCCATGCCCACCATCATCAAGGTCCCGGTGATGGCGTGGGCCACGCCGCCCCCGGTCTCGCCGGCCGGCACGGGTGTCTTGGTGAAGAAGTCGAAGTTGATGCTGCCGGCTCCCTTGACGATCAAGGTGCCGAGGATCAGCAGCAGCGGCGTCACCGCCAGAATGACCGCGCCGATCATCAGTCCAACCATGATCCGGCTCTTCCACCGCCGCCAAATCAGCCGGTTCATAGGCCGTGTCCTCCGCCGGCCTGGCCTTTCGACACCCGCCAAATCAAGAGCCGAGCCAGCGCGTTGACCAAGACCGTGACCACGAACAGGGTCAGCGCGACGTAGGTCAGCGCCGCGAAGTGCATGTCGCTGGTGGCTTCGCTGAACTCGTTCGCGATCACCGCGGCCATGGTGTAGCCCGGCGCGAAGAGCGACGCGGCGATTTCATTCCGATTGCCGATCAGCAACGTCACGGCCATTGTTTCGCCCAGGGCTCGGCCCAGTCCAAGGATCACCGCACCCAGAATGCCGGAGCGGGCATAGGGCACCACGGCGGTCCAGGCCGCCTCCCATCGGGTCGCCCCGAGACCTAACGCGGCCTCGCGCTGGCTGGCCGGTACCGCGTTCAAGACTTCGCGCGACACCGACATGATGTAGGGCATGACCATGATCGCCAGGATGATGCCGGCGGCCAGCATCGAGTTCCCGTAGATCGGCCCCTGAAAGAAGGGCAGGAATCCGAGGGTGTCACGAAGGAAGGGAAACACGGTCGACTTGAGGACCGGAATCAGGACGAAGACGCCCCAGAGACCGTACACCACGCTGGGGATGGCGGCGAGGAGTTCGATCAGAAAGGCCACCGGCTGGCGGAGCCACTTCGGCGCGAACTCGGTGAGGAAGATCGCGACCCCTAACGACAACGGAACCGCGATGATCAAGGCGATGGCCGCCGATACCAGGGTGCCGAAGATCAGCGGCAACGCCCCGAACTCCTCGGTGACCGGGTCCCAGGTCGAGCCGGTAATGAAGCCGAGCCCGTATCGGTCGATCGCCAGCCGAGACCCAACCCACAGCTCGTACACGAGGAAGCCCAGGAGGGCCGGAACCGCCAAGGCGGCTGTGGTCAACCCCCACCGAAACAGGGTGTCGCCGACGTTCCGCCCCTCCAGGACCGACCCTTGCTCCGCCATCAGGAGATAACCTTACCTGCCGCTTGGAGCGTCTTGATCAGAGTCTTCACCAGTCCTTGGACGTCGCCGGGTAGCGGCGCGTAGCCGAGTTCCGAGGCCATCTTCTGGGCGTCGCCCGAGACCATCCAGTTGAGGAAGTCCCGAATCTGCTTGCCCTTCGCGGCATCGGCATTGTTCGCCGGGATCAAGAGCCAGGTGAATGAAGCGATCGGGTAGGCCTTTTCGCCCGGCGCGTCGGTGATCGAGACCCGGAAGTCGGTGGTTTTCGGGAGCTTGGCGCTCGCGGCGGCTGCCGTCACGGTTTCGAGAGTCGGGTCGACCATCTTGCCCGCGGTATTCTTGACCGAGGCGTATTGGAGCTTGTTGGCCAGGGCGTAGACCAACTCGACATATCCAATGGTTCCGTCAAGCTGCTTCACCTGCTGGGTCACACCCTCGTTGCCCTTGCCGCCGAGTCCGGTGGGCCAGTTGACCGAGTTGGCCGCGCCGACCTTGGTTCGCCATTCCGGCGAAACCTTCGAGAGATAGTCGACGAACACGAACGTCGTGCCGGACCCGTCCGACCGGTGGACCACGAGCAGGTCGATGGCTGGGAGTTTGGCGCCAGGGTTAAGCGCGGCGATCCGGGCGTCGTTCCATTTGGTAATTTTGCCGAGGAAGATGTCGACGATGGTCGCGGCGTCGAGCTTGAGCTTCGCCGCTCCAACCGCCGGAAGGTTGTAGGTCAGGACCACCGCGCCGAGCACCGTCGGGATGTGGGCCACGTTGCCTTTGGCCGCGGTGATCTGCTCATCGGTCATCGGGCTGTCGGAGGCCCCGAAATCGACGGTACCCTGGGTAAACTGGCGGATCCCACCGCCTGAGCCGATCGACTGATAGTTGATCTTGACGCCGGTCTTCTTGGCGTAGCCGTCGAACCACTTCGTGTAAATCGGATTCGGGAAGGTGGCGCCGGCGCCATTGAGATTGGCCTGACCCGCCACCGGACCCGCGAGTACCATCCCAACGAAAGCCAAACTGAGTGATTTCACTGCGATCTCCTATTGCCAGGGGTGCTGGAACAAAGCCGTTGTCCGTCACGAACCGATCACGAACCGGTCAAAAATGCATCGTCATGGCGGTCCGGAGACCGGAAATAGTCTTGCCGGCCGTTGCTTCCGGATTCTGGGTCTCGAACATCAGCCGGATTTCGGCCTTGGCGGTCAGATAGAGGTTGACGCCGGCTGAGACTAGCGTGGAGGCGTTGGCGGCCACTTTGCTGTCCGGGTCGGCCCAGTCGAACCGAACCACCGGCTCGACGGCAAACAACCCCTTGCCGGTCGCCGTTCGGGCATGATAAGCCGCAACCAGCGACAGACCCTTCATCGAGTGCAAATCCTTGGTGAAATCCTCGCCGGTCATGTAGTCGGCCACGACGAAGAGCCCTTTGTCACCCGGCTTGCCCCATTGGGCTTCCAAGCCGAGGGCCTGGTTCCGGAACGAGCTGTCGGATGTCGTTGGGGTCAGCGCCACGATCCCATCGTGGGAAAAGAATGCGACGCCAAGCATCAACTTCTTGGTCACATCGGCCAGCGCCTGCGCCCCAATCGACTTGGAGCCATTGACGTCGTTGATGCTTTCGCCCTGGCCGTTGTAACCGCCGAGTTGAAAGGTGAAGTTCCGTCCCTCCCCCAGCTTATGGGCCACGATCACGGCGGCCCCGAGGTCGGTGGCGATGTATCCGGCGGTTTCGAACAAATTGTTCGAGGCCACCGGCAATAGCCCCCGACCAGCGTTTCGTTCGAGCGACGGCAGATTGTTGGATGAAAGAAGCTCATAGCGCCCGAAGGGCTTTTTCTCAGCACCGGTCCGAAGCGTCAAGGCGGTTTTGGAGCTGGCGTTGGTCAGCCGAACGTCGATGTAGGCGTCTCGAAGCCTGACGCCCGTGGCCCGTCCACCCTCGAACGACGGCTGGATCACCAGGCTCACGTTCTCCCGGATCTTGGCATTGACTTGGATCCGGGCCCGCCGGATGAAGAAATTGCTGCTGGCACCGGTCCGGGCTTGGTTGTCGTTGTCGAACGAGTAGAACTGGGTTTGGAGGCGGGCCCCAATCACGAATTGGGGATAGGTCTGCTCCTGCTGTGCCGCGACGGTTGTCGACAAGGTGACCGCCATGGCGGCTCCAAGGACCAGTCTCATTGAGTCTCCCGTTGCGAAAAAATCCGTTACGAAGCCAACCCCAGTGTCACGAATCAACATCACCGGCGTAACAGTGGCTGGTTCCGATCACCTCTTTGTCAATTTGAGGTAACGAATGGGTAACGCCGACCTTCTTGGGGGGGGTCGGCGCTTTGGGGCCATTCAGGTTACCTCGAGGGAGTCCGGCCGCCGGGTCGGCTGGGGCCCCGTCCAGGCCCTGCGGGGCCCCCCGTCCCATCGGGGCGGCGGCCTCCAGGGGTTGGGCCCCTGGAGGACCGGGGCTGACCGTCACCCTGATCCGGCCGGCGATGGGCCCGTCCCGGTCCAGACGGATGTCGGGGCCCAGCCTTGGCTGCGGCCCGCCGAGCCTCGTTGGCCTTGGCCCGAGCCCGATCTTCCGCCTTCCGAGCCCGGATCGCCGCGATCCGTTCGGCCAAGGGAATTTCAAGCTGGGGTGTGGCCTTGGCCGTGTAATCGAAGTCCGGGACGGTTACCCGGGGCAGGCGCTTCCCGATCGCCCGCTCGATACTCTTCAAGTCGCCCTCTTCCTCCGGCGAGACGAACGTGAACGCGTCGCCCGTCGCCTCGGCCCGCGCGGTCCGGCCGACCCGATGGATGTAATCCTCCGGCACCATCGGTACGTCGAAATTGATCACGTGTCCCAACTCCGACACGTCGATCCCCCGGGCCGCGATGTCGGTGGCCACCAAGACCCGGTACTTCCCGCTCTTGAACCCAGCCAACGCCTCGGTCCGCTGCGGCTGCGACCGGTTCCCATGAATCCGCTCGGCGTTGATCCCGCCCTTGACCAGGAACTTCATCAGCCGGTCCGCCCGGTGCTTGGTCCGGGTAAACACCAACGCCTCGGCCGTCGCCCCCCGCTTGAGCAAGGTGAGCAGCAGCTCCGACTTGAGGTCCTGACGAACCGGATACACGGCCTGGGTAATCCCGACCGCCGGAGCGGCCTGGCGCTGGATGTTGATGCTCACCGGGTCTTTGAGCAGGCCCCGGGTCAACTCGGCGATCGGCGGCGGCATCGTGGCACTGAAGAACAAGGTCTGGTGCCGGGGCGGAATGTGCCGGAGGATCTTCTTGATCTCCGGCAGGAAGCCCATGTCGAGCATCCGGTCGGCCTCGTCGAGGACGAGATACTCGAGCCCGGCCAGCTTGGCGTACGGAAACCGGAAGTGATCGAGCAACCGCCCCGGGGTGGCGATGATCACGTCGGCGCCGCTTCGGAAGGCATGCTCCTGGGGGTTCATTCCCACCCCGCCGAACACCGACGCACCGGTAATCGGCGTATGCACCGCCAGGTCGTTCAGGTGCTCGAGAATCTGGGCCGCCAGTTCTCGGGTCGGGGTCACGACGAGGGCCCGGGTGGTGCCCCGCGGCTTGTCGATCAGTTTATGGAGGATCGGGAGAAGGAAGGCGGCGGTTTTCCCGCTGCCGGTCATAGCGCACGCCAGTACGTCCCGGCCGGCCATGGCCGGCGGAATCGCATCGAGTTGAATCGGGGTCGGGCGGGCAAAGCCGAGTTCCTTCAAGCCTTTGAGCAGGCTCGGATGGAGCTCGAGTGAAGTGAACGGCACGGAAGACCTTAGGTAGTGGGAAACAAGCCCCCTAAGATAGTCAGGTTCCGAACCGTTTCACGTTTCTGGCACGAGCTTTGGCTTGCTCGACCTCGCGGTTCTTGGGCGGGGCCGTGGTCACCAGCGACCCCATCAGAGTCCGGACCACGGCTGTGACGTCTTGGACGGCCCGATCGAAGGCCGGGGCATTGGCCGCTGACGGCTTGGCAAATCCGCTGACCTTCCGGACGAACTGGATCGATGCGGCCTCGATCTCCGCGTCGGTAACCGGGGGCTCGAAGTGGTAGAGCTGGCGGATGTTCCGGCACATGGCGGCCTCTCCTGGTGCTTGACGGGGGGCCTCGTGGCCCCGATGCTTCGCAGGTCGGAAATTACCTCCCTCACCGAGTTCTGCCATGCCCACGATTCGCCTCGTTGCCGTTGCCCTGTTGTTGGCCGCCTGCCAAGCCCCCGGTACCCCCGCCGCGCCGGGTGACTACGACCTGGTCATTACCAACGCCAAGATCGTCGACGGCACCGGGAATCCCTGGTACTTCGGAGACGTCGGCGTCCGAGGTGCCCGGATCGTGACCGTTGCCCCTCGGGGTGGCTTAGCCCAGGCCGGTAGCAAGGAGCGGATCGACGCCGCCGGCCTGGCCGTGTCACCCGGCTTCATCGATATCCAGGGCCACTCCTGGACTCCAGTCCTGGTCGGCGACGGCCGCATGGTCGGCAAGATCGCCCAGGGCGTGACCTCCGAAATCCTCGGCGAGTCGACCACGCCGGGGCCCGCCAACGACAACATCGATTCGCTCTACACCGGCTCGGACGATGACGACATCGCCACCTTGGCCCAGGTCAAGAACTTCCGCGGCCCCCGCGGCTTCGGGGCCTGGCTCAACGCCATCGAGAAACACGGCGTCTCGGCCAATGTCGGCAGCTATCTCGGCTCGACGACGGTGCGAGCCTATGCCATGGGCCGAAGCGAAGGCCAACCCAACCCCGCCCAACTCGACACCATGCGCGCGGTGGTGGTCAACGCGATGAAGGACGGCGCCTTCGGGATTTCGAGCGCCCTTATCTACCCGCCCGGCAGCTACGCCAACACGGCCGAGCTGATCGAAATCGCCAAAGCCATGGCCCCGCTCCACGGGACCTACATCACCCATATGCGCTCTGAAGAAAGCCAGCTGCTGAGCGCGATGGACGAGGCGCTCAAGATCGGCCGAGAAGGCGGAGTCCCGGTCGTGATCTATCATTTCAAAGCGTCGG
Organism: Gemmatimonadota bacterium; assembly: GCA_043769075.1. GTDB lineage: Bacteria > Gemmatimonadota > Gemmatimonadetes > Gemmatimonadales > GWC2-71-9 > SHZU01. The sequence goes on from JAYVJS010000461.1 coordinate 6,834, forward strand.
GTTCGGTCAACTGGCACTTGGCCGATCCGGCCATCGCCAAGGTCGACTCCGCCCGAGCGGCGGGGCAGGACGTCAAGGCGACGATGTATCCATACCCCGCCTCCGGCAACAACCTCTCGTCCTGCCTCCCGGGCTGGGCTCACGCCGACGGCAAACTGATCGAGAACCTCAAGAATGTCGCCCTGCGGGACCGGATTCGCCGCGAAATGGCCGACCGGGGCCCAGATGCGGCGGTCTATTGCCAGCACAACCTGCCTAACGCCTATCAGATTGCCGGGTTCAAGAAGCCCGAGTGGGAGAAATTCCAGGGTCTCCGCCTCGACGTCATCGCCAAGGCTTTGGGCAAGGACTGGATGGACGCCATCATCGAACTGACGATCGGAGAGGACAACCGGCTCGGGAAGATCACCTTCGG
>JAYVJS010000462.1:0-4754 GCA_043769075.1 Gemmatimonadota bacterium
CCGCGATCGCCGGCTAGGGGCGACGGTCGGGGCTCCCCGGCTGGCGGTCGGATGCTGCGCCGCGCTAGCTTGAGATTGCGCCCGTCGCGCCGTTTCCCCTGGAGGCCCGTGAATTCAATTCGTCTCGTGGCCGGCTGCCTGTTTGCGGTGGCCGGCGTCGCCCCCCTTGCCGCGCAAGCTCCCGCTTCATTCGATACCCTCACCTTAGCCGCCCTCAAGTGGCGGAATATCGGCCCGCTTCGCTCCGGCCGGTCGGTGGCGGTGGCCGGTTCAGTGCTCCGGCCGGCCGAGTACTTCGCCGGCACGACAGGCGGCGGCGTGTTCAAGACGACCAACAGCGGCCACACATGGGAGCCGGTGTCCGACAAGTATTTCGGCGGAACGGTCGGGAGTATCGGGATCTACCAACCCAACCCGGACATCGTCTACGTCGGCACCGGCGAGTCCACCCTCCGTGGCAACACCTCTCACGGTGACGGGGTCTACCGGACCACGGACGGAGGTGCCACGTGGTCGTTTGTGGGTCTCAAGGAGACCCGGCATATCTCGATGGTGATCGTCCACCCCTGGAACCCGGACATCGTCTATGTCGGTGCCCTCGGCCATGCCTTCGGTCCCAATCCCGATCGCGGCGTTTTCAAGACCATTGACGGTGGCAAGACCTGGAACAAGATCCTGTTCCGAGGCGATTCGGTCGGGATCACCGATCTTGCCATGGACCCCTCCGATCCCAGTGTGCTCTATGCCGCGGCCTGGCAGGAGGTTCGAAAGCCGTGGGACATCGTGAGCGGCGGCCCGGGAAGCGGCCTCTTCAAGTCGACCGACGCCGGCGAGCATTGGGCCGAGATCTCCCGCAATAAGGGTCTCCCTAAGGGGGTCCTCGGCAACATCGGAATCGCGGTGTCCCGTGCCAATCCGAAGCTCCTGTGGGCCATGATCGAGGCCGATTCCGGGGGCCTCTATCGCTCCGCCGACGCCGGGGAGAGCTGGCAGCGCGTCAACAAAGCCCGAAACATCCACTGGCGGCCGTTCTATTTCTCCCGGGTCTTCGCCGATCCGGCCGACACCAACGTGGTGTATCTGCCGAACGGTACGTTGTATCGGAGCACCGATGGCGGTAAACACTTCGCGGAAGTGAAGCCGTACAGCGAGCTCTGGGATACCCACGTCTTGTGGATCGCGCCGAACAACCGGAACAGAATGGCCATTGCCGCCGATCAGGGGGCCCGGGTCTCCACCAACTTCGGGGCCAACTGGAGCACCATCCTCGTTCCCACCGGCCAGTTTTACCATATCACCACCACCAACCATTTCCCCTACCGGGTCTGCGGCTCCCAGCAGGACAACAACGGCTCCTGCGGCCCCAGCCGGTCGGACGACATGTTCGACATCTCGCGCTGGTACTACGCCGGCGGCGGCGAAGCGGGCACCATCGTCACCGACCCGAGCCGGCCCGACGTGGCCTATGCCACCGGCGGAGGCTTTACCCGCTATGACAAGGGCGTCGGCAAGTTCCGGTTCTTTACCCCATGGTGGGAGCCGGCGGCCAAACCCCAAGATGCCAAGCATCGCTGGAATTGGACCACCCCGATGGCCATGTCGCCGTTCGATCCGAGCGTCCTCTACATCGGCTCGAACATGCTCTGGCGGTCGGCCGACCGCGGCGTCTCGTGGACCATCATTTCCCCCGATCTCACCCGCCGCGATCCCAAGACCCTGAAGGTGGCCGGCGGCCCGGTCACCGTCGAGAATACCGGGGCCGAGACCTACGCCACCATCTTCACCATCGCGGAATCACCCCGGGCCAGGGGAGTGATCTGGGTCGGGTCCGATGACGGCAAGGTGCAACTGACCCGAGATGGCGGGGCTCATTGGAGCGACGTGACTCCGCCTTTTCCGGAGTTCACCCGAGTCTCCGTCATCGAGCCCTCGCCGTACGCCGCTGGAACCGCCTATTTGGCCGGCAACCGCAACATGCTCGACGACTTGTCCCCGTACCTTTACCGCACCACCGACTATGGAAAGACCTGGACCAAGATCACCGCTGGTATTCCCGGCGACGAGTTTGTCCGGGTCATTCGGGAGGACCCGGTCAAGCAGGGCTTGCTGTTCGCCGGCACCGAGCGCGGCGTCTGGGTCAGCTTCGACGGCGGGACCCAGTGGCGGTCGCTCCGCCGGAACCTCCCCTTGGTCCCCGTGCATGATCTCGTCGTGAAAGAAGGCGACCTCGCGATTGCCACCCACGGCCGGGCCTTTTGGATCATGGATGACATCTCGCCGCTCCGTCAGCTGACCGGGGCCACCGCCGCCAAGCCGGCGCACCTGTTCGACCCGTCGGACGCCGTGCGGGTTTTCTGGAACGCGGGGGGATTGACCGAGCCGATTCACACCGGCGAGAACGCGCCGAGCGGGGCCGCGATCTACTACTGGCTCAGGGACAAGAACCAAGAGGTTTCGCTCGACATTCTCGATGCCCGTGGCGCGGTCGTCAACACTTTCACCAGCCGGCAAGATCCAAGCGAAGCCGCCGATAGCCTCAAGCTTGAGGACAAGAAGCGAATCCGGAACGACAGTCTCAAGACCGCGGGGGTCTCCGACTCGGTCACCCTTGCCGCTCCGTATGTCGACCCACCGTCCGAGGTAGCCCCGAACAAGCTGCCGCCTCCGCCACGACTCCCCAATAGTCAGGGTCTCAACGTGTTTCGTTGGAATTACCGGCACTCCGACGGCGTGGCGATTACCGACACCAGCCGGCAGCTCGTCCGACCGAGCGGCCCGACCGCTGTTCCGGGCGCCTACTCCGCTCGGCTCCGTTCGGCGGGTGTCAGTGAGCCGAAGAGCTTCACGGTCCGAGGTGATCCGCGGGTTCCGGTCTCGCCGGCCGAGTACCAGTCCCGGCTGGCACACAGCGAGGCCGCCGGCCGCGTGGCAACCGAGGTTGTTGGGCTGATCAACGAACTCGGCGGGCTTGGCGTCGAAATCGCCGACCGGCTCAAGGCCGCCGTCGGCAGCCCGGCCGTGACGGCGGCCCTCACGGCTCTCCGGGATTCGGTGGCCGGAGCCTCCGACCGGCTCGCCGCTCCGCGTCAGCCGGACGACCCCGGTTTTGAACGGGATCCGTTTGTCAGCACCGCGCTTGATGAAGTCATCGAACAGAGCGGGGGGGACATCAATGTCGCGCCGGACCCCGGCGAACGGCGGGCCCAGGCGGAGGTGATCAGGCGGGCGGCTCTGACGATGGCCGACATTCGCCGGCGCCTGGCCAACGCGCTCCGCGGCGCCAACGGCGCCCTCCAGAGCGCGGGTCAACCCGTGCTGAAGGGGATCCGGGCCCAATGACCGTCGTGCAGTTCATCCTGAACGAGATCGTCGGATTTCTCGGGATCAGCTCCTGGCTCACGATTATCAAGACCGGCAATTATGGTGTCTTGACCACCTATGCCGGCCTTACCTCGGCGATCGGGCCGATCATCCCATTCCTCCTGGTATTCGAGATCATCCGAGGATTGGCGCAAAAGACGTTCAGGGCCCGCGACTACAAGCTGATCTTCGCGATTTACGTGTTGAATCGGTTCCTCGGCACCTTCATCTCGATCGGGGTCGTGGCGTTCTGCATCGGAGCCTTTCAGCCCCACGCGATCTTCACCGCCACGTTCACCTGGTACTGGGTTCTCTACGGTTACATCGTCTGGGAACTCGCTCACTTCGTCTATCACTACCTCGCCCACAAGGTCAGATTACTGTGGTGCCTCCACTCGACCCATCACGCCCCGGAGAGCATGAATCTGTTCGTCAGCCACGCCCACTTTTTTCTCGAGGCTCCCTACGCTGACTTCATTCGCACCTCCATTTGCATGCTGTTGGGCGTCAGTCCGCCCTTGCTGTTTTTCATCATGTTCATCGACGGGACCTGGGGCGCCTTCATTCATGCGGGAGAGCATCTGCTCAAGGATGCGCGGCTCGGGCCGTTCAACCGGTGGATCTTGACCCCATCGCACCACCGAGTGCACCACTCCCGGAATCCGCTTTACATCGATACGAATTTTTGCAACCTGCTGAACGTCTGGGATCGGGCGTTTGGGACCTTGCAAACCGAGCAACTCGAGATTCCACCCGAGTACGGGATCACCCGAAAGATGAACCCCCACAGCCTGTGGGACGTCTATGTCGGGGAGATCGTGGCGTTAGGCCGGGACGTCATGCGGGCTCCCGGCCTCAAGAACAAGCTGCTCTATTTGCTCATGCCGCCGGGATGGAGTCACACCGGTGCTCACCAGACCGCGGCGATGATCCGGGCCGCCGCCAAGGGGTAGCCTACTTGGGAATGGCGGCCTCGGCCACCGGAACATTGAACCGGTCGCACCAGATCAAGATCCATCCATACTGGACGCCAGCCGGGACCTCGAAATCGTACTGTTGGGCGCCGCCGTTGGCCCGCAACAGGGCAATCCGAAGCGGGGTGCCCGAGTTCGGGGTGTTGGTCGTATTGAGGTAAATGTAGGGTGACGGCACCGCCTCAACCGAGAAGTCGCCCTGAAACTCGAGTCGGCCCTTACCTTGGCCCATCGTGAGGCGAACCCGGCCCCCGGCGCGGTGACCGACCCCCACGAACTGGGCCTCTACGGTAGCTCCGGCCGGGGGCGGGCCGTTGGGGTCGGCGGGCTTTGCGTCTGGAGCCAGCGGGGTGGAGCCGCCGCATCCGACCAGCATGCCGATGATCGGAAGCCAAGGGGCGAGGTAGTGTTTCATTCTGG
>JAYVJS010000463.1:0-11091 GCA_043769075.1 Gemmatimonadota bacterium
GCACCACCTTGCCGGGGTTCGCGGATTCGGCGGGATCGAACGCCCGCCGCACCGCGCACATCGTCGCCAGTGTGGTTGGCTCAAATATCAGCGGCATGTAGTCGACTTTGTCGGCCCCAACGCCGTGTTCGCCGGTGATCGAGCCGCCGGCCGCAATACAGGCTTTCATGATGGCCTCGCTGGCCGCCTCGACTCGGGCCCGAAGCTCCGGGTCTCGATGATCGTAGCAAATGTTCGGGTGGAGATTGCCGTCGCCCGCGTGAAAGACATTGGCAATCGTGAGCCCGTAGTGTCGGCCCAGCTCGGTAATCGTGTCAAGGAGGTCCGGGAGGGCGGTCCGGGGCACGACGGCGTCCTGGACCACCAAGTCCGGCGCAATTCTGCCCATCGCGCCGAAGGCTTTCTTCCGTCCCTGCCACAACTTTGCTCGGGCCTGGGCGGTGTCGGCGGAGCGGACCGTCCGAGCCCCGAATTGGTGGAGCAGAGCTTCGACGGCCGCTGAATCGGCTGCAACCCCCGCAACGGTTCCATCGAGCTCGACGAGAAGCACGGCGGCGGCGTCGGTCGGGTAGCCCGCGGCGTAGATCGACGCCTCGACGGCTTTGACGCAGGCCTGGTCGAGCATTTCCAGGGCCGCCGGCACCACGCCGGACCCGATGATGGCACCGACGACCTCAGTCGCGGCCCGCACCGTTGTGAAGTCCGAGAGGAGAGTCCGAATCGTTGCTGGGATGGCTTCGAGCTTGACGGTGATTTCGAGCGCGATGCCAAACATGCCCTCCGAGCCGACGAAGAGCCCGACCAAATCCGGCCCCCAGGCCTCGCCCTGTGGGCTCCCGAGAGTCGCGAGCTCGCCAGTGGCTAGGACCACGTCGATGGCCATGACGTGGCTGGTCGTCGCCCCGTATTTCAGGCAATGGGGGCCGCCGGCGTTTTCAGCGACGTTGCCGCCAATGGTACAGGCGGATTGGCTGGAGGGGTCCGGAGCATACAGCAACCCGTGGGGCGCGGCCGCTTCGGACAGTTTGGCGTTGACGACCCCTGGTTGGATGACGGCGCGTCGATTGAGGGGGTCGATTGAGAGAATCCGGTTCAGACGGGTCAGCGGGATCAGCACCGACGTCGGGTCGGCCAGGGCTCCACCCGACAGGCCGGTGCCGGCGCCGCGAGCGACCCAGGGGACTTTTCGGGCGGCCAACAACCGTACGATGGCGACTACCTCGGCTTTGGTGCCGGGCAAGACCGCTAGCATCGGAACCGATGCGTGCGTCGGCAGTCCATCAGCCTCGTAGGCTCGGCGCTCCGCCGTCTTCACCTTGACCCACTTGGGACCGACGATGGCGGCCAGTGCGTCAACGAGGGCCTGATCCGGAGGCCCCATCAGTCGTGGGATCCGTGGCCGTTGGAACGGGCCCGTCGATGGGTCGCCGCCCGGGCTTCGATTTCCCGAACCAGACCGGGTAGGGCGGCGACCAGACGAAAGACCCGCTCCCGGGCCGATCGGACCGCGAGGAAACTTCGTTTGGTGTCGAAGTCCCATTCCAGGATCGCCGCGATTTGGAAGCTTTGTTCGGCGGGGTCCTCTGAAAGGCTCGGGATCTGGTCGATATCTGAAATGGTGGCGAGCGCCCGCGCGTAGCGGTCGGCATTGTCCCGAAGGGCGGTTCGATCGGGGGGGCTAGCGACCGGGTCCTCTGGCAGATCCGGCAAGGGCTCGGTTCGTCCGACGAGGTAGGGGGTCGTCGTCGGCAGCAGAGCCTTCAACACCACCCGTTGCTCGCCGGACACCACCAGGTTTGAGCGCCCGTCGGGTAGCGGTTGCAATGCCCGAATCTCGGCGATCGTGCCGATCGTATCTGGCTCCGGTTGACCGCCGTCGGCGCCTGGTGGGAGCACGACGAAGCGATGGTCGCCGTCGGTTGCGTCCGCCAGGAGCCGGCGATAGCGGGGTTCGAAAACGTGGAGCGGCGTGAGGGTCCCGGGACACAGCACGAGCGTCAGGGGAAACAGCGGCAGGCCAGCCATGCCTGCAATCTAGCGAGGGGGCGGAGGGCCCAGTGAAGAAAGGCCCTCCCGGCTTCGCGGCATGCAGTGGCCCGGGCTAGGTGATCGGCACCGAGTGTTGGAGGAACTTCACCTCGTGCGAGTTTCGGAGCTTCTCGAAGGCCCGCTCTCGAATCTGCCTGACCCGCTCGCGAGTGACGCCGAGGAGCGCCCCGATGCCTTCGAGCGTGAGGGCTTCAGAGCCTTCATCAAGGCCGTAGTACAGCGAGAGAATACGGCGTTCGCGAGGGGTCAAATATTGTTCGAAGAGCTTACCGAGGAATTCCTTCTGGAGACCACAGTCGACGAATTCCTCGATTTCACCGCTGGCTTGGCCGGACACCCGTTCACCAAAGGTGGCGGATCCTGAGTCACCCTTTTCGACCGGCGCATCAAGGGAAATCTCGACCGTGGAGACCAGCCGTGACGATCGAATGGTATCGACCGACTCGTCGAGGACCCGGGCGGTTTCGGCGTCGGTCGGGGAGCGGCCGAGTTCTTGGCTCAGCAGGCTCTCCACTTTGGCCATCCGGAGCAGGGCGGCGTTTTGGTTGAGCGGAATCCGGACCGTCCGGGTTTGTTCAGCCAACGCTTTGAGAACACACTGGCGGACCCACCACACGGCGTAGCTGATGAACTTCACGCCGTGAGCCGGGTCGAATTTCTTGACGGCTTTGAGGAGTCCTTCGTTGCCGATGGCGACGAGTTCTCCGAGATCGAGGCCGTGTCCCTGGAATCGCTTGACGTAGGAGATCACGAATCGAAGATTGGCGGTGACCAATCGGTCCATTGCTTCGGGGTCGCCTTTCTGGGCTCGTTTCGCGAGCCGGATCTCCTCTTTGGGGTCGGTGATCATCGGCAGTCTGCGGATGTCTAAGAGATACTGATCGAACGAACTGCCTGGAGCCGAGCGACCCACTGGACGTGGGCGGCGTTCGCGCTGGGTACGCATTCTACCTCGACCGAAGAGTGACGGTGCTGCGTTTAGGAGCGGAGGGCCCTACGACTGGATGCAATCAACGGCACCAATCTAGGAAGCTGTTAGGCGAAGAGTCAATAGCGTTAGGCCATCAACATATGACATCGTTAGGCGACAACGACTTGCGGGTTTTGTCTACGTCGGGTGGAAAACGCGAAATGTGGAAATGTGGAGGGGTCCGGTAAGTGCTTACGCGGTTACTCTTTAGTGGTATCGGGATGTGGAAAGGGTGTGGAGAAGGGGGGCTGGGGGGCTGCTCGATGGTCGCCTAACGCTTGTCGGACGACATTGACGGGAACTTCGGTGGTCCACTCGGGGAGGCCGATCAGGGCGCCCGGTGCTCGAGGCAAAGCGAAGCGGAGGGCGCCGGCCCGCGATTTCTTGTCTCGGGTCATGGCCTCGATGAGACCGTCGTCTTCCCCCGCGGCCGGTAAATCGAGCGGCACCCCGAGGCCGGCGAAGCGCTCGGCCATTGCGGCGGCGGCCCCCGCCGGCACCAAGTCGAGCCGGGTTGCGATTCGAGCCTCGATGACGAGGCCCAAGGCGATCGCATCGCCATGGGACCGCCGGTAGCCCGACACCCACTCGAGCGCATGGCCGATGGTGTGGCCGGCGTTGAGAATGGCCCGCCGGCCTCCTTCCCGTTCGTCGGCGCCGACGATGGTGGCTTTGATCTCGACGCTGCGGCGGACCAATTGCCGGAGGATTTCCGGGTCGCGGGCCAGGAGTCGGGTCTGATGAGCGTCGATCCAATCCAGGTACGCCGCGTCGGCGACGATGCCGTGTTTGATCGCCTCGACCAAGCCGCCCCGGAGGTGTGGGGATCGAAGAGTCCGGACGGCGCTCGGATCGATCAGGACACCAACGGGCGGGTGGAAGGCGCCAACGAGGTTCTTGCCATGATGGGTGTTGACCCCCGTCTTTCCGCCAACCGAGGCGTCGACCATCGCCAGGAGGGATGTCGGCACCTGAACGTAGGGAACCCCGCGTTGAAAGGTGGCGGCCACGAAGCCGGCCAAATCGCCGACCACCCCACCGCCGATGGCGACGAGGCCGGAATCTCGGCCGAAACCGAGCGCCAGCAATTGATCCGTTAGGTCGCTCCAACGGCGCCGTGTCTTCGACCCCTCGCCGGGAGGTATCACGAGCACCGGGACCTTCAGGTCGTGATCGATCGCGCGGGCCACGTTCCGGTCGGTAATTGCGACGATCCGACGGCCGGGGAGCCACTCGGCCACTACCGTCGGCAGTTGGCTGATCGCTCCGATTTCGATCACCACGGGATAGCTGCCGCCGGCGTGGCGGACCGTTACCACGTGACGTCGCTCCGGCCTTCCCGATGGTTGGCCAATCGGGCCAGGGTAAAGAGCAAGTCGCTGAGCCGGTTCAGGTACATCACGAACAATTCAGGGACCACCGCATCCCCACTCAGCGTGACGAGCGATCGCTCGGCCCGGCGGCACACCGTTCGCGCCACGTGAAGGGCGGCGGCTTTCTTGGTGCCGGCCGGCAAGACGAAGGCCCGGAGTGGAGTCAGTTCCTGGTCGGCTTCATCCATCACCCGCTCAAATTCGGTGACCCGATCGGGGGAAAGTTCCGCCTTGGCCAGCGCGGCCCGGACCTTCTCGGGGTCGGGGGTGGCGAGTTGTCCCCCGATCGAAAAGAGGTCCTGTTGAATGGTGGCCAGTAGTTGATCGAAGAATTCCTCCGGGGGATGGGCGCGGACGACGCCGATGCTCGAATTGAGCTCATCAACGTCGCCGTAGGCGGCGACCCGAGGATGGTCCTTCGCGACTCGCCCTCCGCCAAAGAGACCAGTCATGCCTTCGTCGCCGGTACGAGTGTAAATCTTCATGGGGTTGTTGGCCCTGAGTGATGGGGGCAGCGGCCCAGATCGCCGATGGCGACGACCACGCTGTCGATCGCCTGAATCATGGCGCGGCCGCCCAGGGTGTGGTGGTTGGCTTGGACGCTGAAGGTTTGGCACGGGGAGCGACCTGGGATCGGTCGCTCTACAAAGCCGGAAAGAGAATTGACCTGCCCGATACTCCCGGTCTTGGCTCGGATCAGCCCAAGGAACGGCCCAGTGGCGAATCGGTTACGCAGTGATCCGATCCCGCCGCTGGTGGGTATCCCCGCCGAGAACGTCTCGAACGAGGGGTGGCCCCGCATGAAGGCGAGGAGTCGGGCAAACGCCAGCGGTGAGATCGCGTTCTTCGCGGAGAGGCCCGAGCCGTCGTGGATCACGAATTGGGTCGAGTCGAGTCCGACTTCGTCGATCAGGAACCGCCGCTCGACGGCGAGGCCGGCTTGCCAGGAGCCGCCCAGGCCGAATCGGCGGCCGAGTTGTTTGATCAACATCTCAGCAACCCAGTTTTGGCTGACGTTGAGGATTGGGAAGATCCAATCGGCCAAGGGCCGTGACACCACTTCGGCGAGGGGCGGTTCGATCCGACTCGACGTCGTGAGGTCCGGATCAGTGGTGCCCCGGACCCCGCCGAGGACCACGATTCCGGAATCTCGGAGCACTGACGCCAAGGCCAGCGCCGCAAAGCGGTTCGGATCGGCGACGGCCAGTTCCTCCCGTTCGGGCGCCGCGTGGAGCCGGATCGTGCCGGTGGCGACGGCGGTCGCCTGGCCGTCCCCCCGCTGCCATCGGATTTGGGTCCTCCCCGCGTCGGCCACGGTGACGACCTGATTGTCGATCGTCAGCCCGCCCAAGTCTGGGGTGACTGTGAGCGCTGCCCGGTGGCCTTCGACCGTGGGCTGCACCATCACGGTCACCAGGCTTTCGTTGAACCCGAGCCCCGAGACCGGCGCGGCATACCCCCAGACCAAGTCATCGTTCTCCCAGGTCGGATGCACGAGGAGCCGCTCAAAGGCGCTGCCGTCCCCGATGATCGCGCCCCCGATCCGGCCGATGCCCCGGGCCTTGAGGGCGGAGGCCAGGGGGCGGAGCCGGGCGAATGGGTCGGCCTCGCAGGTTCCTGGTCCCGCGGTGTCGAGACCGAAACACCGGGCGCTCCATGTGGGGTCTCCTTGGCCGTAGAGAATCAGGTCGCCGGACAAGGTTCCGTCGATGACCGGTCCGCCGGCATAGAGCGGGGTTTTGACCGTCCAACCGGGCGCCAGCATCGCGACGGCAGCGGCGGTAACGACCAGCTTGGTGTTACTGGCCGGGACGAACAACCGTTCGGCGTTTCGTCCGAAGACGAGCCGGCCTCGATGGTCGAGAACCGCGACGCCCCATTGATGGCGGTCGAGGGGGGGCAGGTCGAGCGCCGCCGTTAGGCGGGCCCGGGCGGATTGTCCGACGGCCGAGGTGACCGGGAACAAGCAGGTGGCGAGCAAGAGGCGGGCGGCGCCGCGAACTGTCATGGAGCTGGTCACCTCATCGGAACATGGATTCACCGGTCCTTGACGAACCGCCCCGGCTGGCCTCCGGGAGGGACTCTGCCAAGGAGTGGTGACGTAACGTCAACAGGCTACTACATTTAGGCCGTATGGTCAACTTGACGATCTGGAGCGGCTACGGCATTCTCGACCCTCGATGTGTTTCGGAATTGGGCAGTGTCGCCTCGACGCATTGATTGGGTCCGACTAGTCGTTGGCGGGGTCCTCGGGTTCGGGGTCCGCTCCGCGCAGGCGCAAGAGACCGGATTGTTGATTCGCCAGCTGGATTTCGTGGGGAATCGGGCGATCGGCTCCCTCGCGCTCGAGGCTGCGATCTCAACGACCAAGTCGAGCCTTTTCGTTCGGTCGAAGCAACTCAGTTGGCTGGGATTGGGCGAAAAGCGCTATCTGAACGAGCGGGAGTTCCGGACTGATGCGGCCCGGATTCGGTTGTTCTATCAGCTGAGCGGATTCCTCGATGCGAAAGTCGACACCAGTGTCGTCAGGACCGCCACCGAGGCCTTTATCACCTTCCGGATCTTTGAGGGCGAGCCAGTGGTGGTCCGGAGTGTGACGGTGGCGGGTCTCGACTCGCTGCCTGACCGGGCCAGGGTCGTGGAGGACTTGCCGCTCCAAGTGGGGGCCCCGTACAACCGGTATCTTCTGGCTGGGTCGGCCGACACCATTCAGACCCGGCTCTGGAACCGCGGGTTCCCGACGGCGTCGGTGCTGGTCGGGAAGCGGATGGTCGATCGGGCGGCCCGAACGGCCGACCTCGAGCTCTTCGCCGATCCCGGGATGGCCGCGACGATCGGTTCGATCCGAATCGTTGGTACCAAGGCCGTTGACTCGTCGTTCGTTCGTTCGCTCCTCGCGACCCGGTCCGGGCGGCCTTTTCGATACACCGATCTGTATCGGAGCCAGCTCAATCTGTACCAGTCAGGCTTGTTCCGGTCGGCCAATGTCGGCAACGACACCACGCTCTTCACCCTGGGGGACCCGACCGTCCCGCTGATCGTGCAGGTCCAGGAGGGGCCCCTCTTTCGGGCTCGATCGGGCCTGGGTGTGGGGACCAATGACTGTGTCCGGGCCAACGCTGGGTGGACGGCGCGGAATGTCGGCGGACGCGGCCGGCAGGTTGACGTCGTCGCCGAGGTCTCGAAGATTGGCGTTTCGACGGACCCACTCCGCTCGACGATCTGCAATGGGCTCGAGGAGGATACGTTAGCCTCCCAAAAGTTGAACTATGCGGTGTCGTTGTCGCTCAGGCGCCCAGTGTTTCTCTCGCCGTCAAACGCGCTGACCGGGACCCTGTTTGCGGAGCGGCGATCCGAATTCAGGGTGTACCGGCGGGAGGAAATCGGCGCGAGCGTGACATTCTTTCGCGATGCCGGGCGCGGGCTGCCGGTTTCCCTGAGCTATCGACTCGGATACGGGACCACCCAGGCTGGGGCCGCGAGTTTCTGCGCCTTCTTTCTGGCCTGTCGATCCGACGACGTGAAACAGCTGCGAGAACGCCGGTTTGCGGCGACGTTGACCGGCACGGCCACTCGCCAACGGGTCAACAATCTCCTCGATCCCACTCGGGGGTCGGTGGCGAGCTTCGAAACGACGTTGAGCTCGCCGCTGATTGGGTCGACTCGATTTTCGGAGTTTGCCCGGCTGGTGGCCGATGGGTCATGGTACCGGCCGCTCGGCGGAGCCATCGTGGTCGCGGCTCGGCTCAAAGGCGGCTTGATCTTTTCTCCCCGGCTGCGGCTGGCCGCGGGCGCGGCGAATTTCGTCCCGCCCGAGCAGCGGTTCTACGCCGGCGGCGCGAACGATGTTCGGGGGTATGATCGGAACTTGCTTGGGCCGATCGTCTACGTGACGCCGGAGAGCAATATTGCGGCCGGCGGAGCCGTGAAGGCTGATTCGGTCCAGGAAGCGCCGATTGGCGGCAACACCCTGATGCTTGCCAATCTTGAACTCCGGTTGCCATCGCCGCTGTTCGAAGGCCGACTCCGGTGGGTCGCGTTCCTCGATGCCGGGGCGGTGTGGGAGCGGGGCAGCCCGCTTGGGGCCGGCGTTCGCCTAACGCCTGGCCTCGGGGTTCGGTTTGCCACGGCGCTTGGGCCGATCCGATTCGATGTGGCCTACAACGGTTCGGAGCTCCCGGAAGGCGCCCTGTATTCCGTCAAGGACAATGAGCTGACGCTGGTCCGAACCGACTATCGAAAACTGGGGGCTCGGAAATTCAATTTTCAAGTCTCCGTAGGGCAGGCCTTCTGATGCGGCGCTGGCTGGCTCGGGCCGTGTTTGTCGTGCTCTTGGCGTTGGTGGCCGCGGGCCTCGGGACGGTCACGGCCATGGTTCGAACCACGCCCGGCCGGGCCTTGCTCGCGCGGCTCCTGTCTGAGGAGTCGAATCGCCTGGTGAGGGGCTCGATCACGATCGGGCGGATCCGGGGTGACTTTATCTCGAACCTGGCCCTTGATTCGGTGGTGATTCGCGACACAGCCGGCGCTCTGCTCGCCGATATCGGGCAGCTGGACCTTCGGTTCCGGCTTTCCAACCTCCTCGCCAAACGATTTGTATTCGACTCCGTCCGGGCCACCAATCCCCGGTTCGAGGTGACGAAACATCGTGATGGTCGGATGAATTATCAGGAAGTCCTCCGCCTGAATGAAGGACCGCCAGGCACCGGGCCTGGGACCCTCCTTCGGCTCGAGGATCTGGCGATTACCGGCGGGGACGTGACGATCAGGACCCCGTGGAATCCTGACGGGCGGTTAACGACCGCCTCCCAGATCGACTCTGCGCTTGCGGCCGAGCGAGGCCGGCCGGGGCGCCGAATCGAGCCGGCCCCGTTCCTGGCGGACGGCCTCGTTTTGGTCCGCGTCGTCGCGGGATTGAACGGGCGGTTTTCGGCCATGAGGCTTTCAACGCCGGATCACCTCCCCTTTTCGACGACGATCGACTCGCTGGCCGCGGCCGTCAGCGATCCTGGGCTGACACTTCGCGACCTCAAGGGCCGGATCACCCAGGGCGGAGACAGCCTCCTGTTCGCTCTCGATCGAGCGGCGCTGCCGGCCACGGTGGTGCGGGGGGCCGGCCGGCTCCGGTGGCCCCAGGATTCGATTCTGTATCAGTTCGACCTGGCGGCCGCGGAGCTCGACTTGGCCGATCTGCGGTGGGTGTCGCCCGAGTTTCCTGCCTTGTCGGGAGTCGGCCGGGTCAAGGCGAACTCCCTGGCGGGGAGCCGGACCGAATACACCATTACCGATCTCGACCTTCGCGGAGGCGGGAGTCAGGTTCGGGGCGGGATGGTGGCGATTCTCGACGTCTATCGAGGTCTTGGTTTTCGCAAGCTGTCGCTCCGGCTTCAAGATCTCGACCTGGAAACGGTCCGGCCCTATCTCGACACCCTGCCGTTTGCCGGCCGGATTTCGGGGCCGTTGCGCGCGAGCGGGTTCTTCCGGCGGATGTCGGTTGAGGCCGATTGGCAATTCGACGACGCCCGGGTCGACGGAGGCGCCAGCAACCGGGTGGCCTTCGCGGGCGATCTCACGTTCGGTGGGCCTGAAGGGATTCTCTTCCAAGGCCTCCGGCTGCTCCGGTCGGATTTCGATCTTCGGACCGTCCGTTTGGTTACCCCCGCGGTTCGGCTCGACGGGAGCATGACGCTGGATGGTATGCTCGAGGGGCCGTGGCGAAACGTCGTCTTCGATGGGCGGATCGAACACCGGGATGGCGACCGGCCGCCGAGTGCGTTGACCGGTCGGACTCGGCTCGACACCCGGGGAGCGGTCCTCGGAATTGACGCCACGCTGACCGTCGACACCCTGTCCTTCGACGGGTTGCGGAAGAGCTTCCCGGCGACGCCGATGCTGGGGTCGATTGGGGGCACTATCCGCCTGATGGGATTGCTCGACTCGCTCCAGGTGGCCGCTGATTTGGCCGGGGCGGTTGGCCGGTATCGGGTCTCAGGCCAAGCCAGCTTGCTCCCACCCCGGTGGGAAGCGCGAGGCATGGTGATCGATTTCGCGAACGCCAATCTGGCCATGCTCCGGGGCCAGGGACCGGCGACGCGGCTTACCGGCCGGGTTGAGCTGACGGGGAAGCTCGATAGCCTGGCCGCCCCCGAGACCGACCTAAATCTCCAGCTCGGGGCCGGATCGATCGACGTGCTGGCGATCGACTCCGGTCGGGTTCGACTCTCGATTCACGACAGTCTGATGACGGTCGATACCGCCATGGTTCGGTGGGTCGGGGGTGGCCTCTTCAGTCGCGGCACGCTCGGGTGGTTCGCTCCCCACGCTGGTCGGCTCGGGATTGAGGCGGTGGCCCTGAGTTTGGCCCCGTTCGACTCGCTTCTGGCCTCTCTCGCGAGCCTCGCTCGCGGCGAGGTGTCGGAGGAGGATCTCCTGAGCGGGCGGGGTCGAGCCTCGGCCATGCTTACGGGGTCCCTCGATCGGCTCGATCTCACCGGCTCGGCTCGGGTCGATTCGGTGGCCTGGTTCGACTCCCGGGTTCGGCTCGGCGGCGCGACGTTTAGCGCTCATGGCGGGCGGCGTGATTCGCTCCGATTTGTCGCCAACTTCACGGCGGACACCCTGGTTCGCGGCCGGATGATCTTTGGCGATCTCCTGGGTGGCGCGGCAGGCTCTCCGGCCGATTTCCGATGGGCGGGGGGC
>JAYVJS010000464.1:0-2643 GCA_043769075.1 Gemmatimonadota bacterium
ACCGCGTCAGGAGCCAACAGCCCGGCGGCGACAATTCCGTCTTTGACCAGCTGATACTTGCCCATTGGAAACCGATGGCCGGCCGGCAACGGCACCGACCACCGGGCCGAAGACCAAGCGCGAAGCGCGGTATTCGGGACCCGGGGCTCAGCACTCGGCATGTTACAGCAGGACGGCGAGGGCGTCGGCGACTTTGGTGGTTTCGGCGTGCTCGGCTGGAGAGAAGGGGTCAAGAACGTCGCTGTCGACGTCGATCTGGCCCAGGATCGTGGCGCCGCGCTTGATCAGCACAACCAATTCGGACCGGGTATCGAGGTTGCAGGCCAGGTAGTTGGAAACGGCCCGGACGTCGCCGATGTTCTGATCAGTGCCGGTGGCAACGGCGGTGCCGCAGACGCCTTTGCCGACGGGGATCCTGGTGTGATCGGTGACCCGGCCGGCGAAGGCCTCGAGTTCCAGCATCTGGCCGTGAAGCATGTAGAGGTAGACGGAGGTATACGGCGGACCCGCAGCCTGAATTCGGTCAGCCGCAAGCTGAAGCATGGCCGGGCGGCCCACATCACGGGTGAAGGCACCCCGGAGTGCTCCGACAATCCGATCGCCATCGAGAATCGGCCCGGTCACGGCACGAACGAGGTGTCATTGGTAATCCGCCGAGCAAACCCCGCCAGCAACGCCGCCGCCCGATCGATATCATCGAGCACGATCATCTCGTTCGGGCTGTGCATGTATCGGTTGGGAACCGACACCAAACCGGTCGGCACCCCCCGCAACGAGGTGAAGATCGCGTCGGCATCTGTCGAAGTGGCCCGGGGCGAGGCATGCAAAGCGAACGGAATGCCCTCCGCCTCGGCCACTTCCGCCAGCAGGGCCACCACCCGCGGATTGGTGGCCGAGCCGCGGGTCAGCACCGGACCACCGCCGAGCTTCACGTCACCGTGCCGGTTCTTGTCGGCGCCCGGGGTATCGGTGGCGTGGGTCATATCAACCACGATGGCCACCGTCGGCGTCAGGGCCGACGCCGAAGTCCGGGCACCGCCACCGGTGTAGGCGATCTCCTCTTGCGAGGTGGCGACCGCCGTTACCGTCGCCGTCGGGCGGTCCTTGGCCAATCGGCGCAACGCTTCCAGCACCACAAACGCTCCGATCCGGTTGTCGATACTCCGGCTCACCAGCCGCCCGTTGGGAAACTCGAGCACCGAACTGTCGAGCACGCCGGCATCACCGACCTGAACCCGCTCGGCCGCCTCCGCACGCGAGGTCGCGCCGATATCGATCCAGAGGTCCTTGGCCTTGGTGGCCTTCTCCCGGTCTTCTTTCTCCATCAGGTGAATCGCCTTTTTGCCGATCAGGCCGGCGACCGGACCGGCTCGACCCAAGAGCACCACCCGCTGGCCCACGAACACCTGCTCGTCCCAGCCCCCGATCGTGTCAAACCAGAGATACCCGTTGTCGTCGATGTTGACCACCATCAGCCCGATTTCATCGATGTGGCCGGCGAACATGATGGTTGGGCCAGTGGCGGCACCGGTGATCGTGGCCATCGAGTTGCCGCTGACGTCGGCGGAAACCCGGTCGGCAAACCGACCGGCCTCCTCGCGCCACACAGCCGCTGGGGCCGCCTCGAACCCTGACGGGCCCGCGGTGCTCAACAATTTCTTCAAAAAACTCAGGGCGCTCGGTTCCATAACACTCAGGAGGCAGAATGAGGTCAGAATGGTAATCGGTCTATTTGATGGACGGAAAACTGTCTCGCCACTCAGCCCGGCCAATCGCGAGTCGGATCGTTTGGGGTTCACCACCAGGGCCGCGTGACCTCATCCCATTTCGGGTCGCTACTGCGATCCACGGAATCAAGTCCCGAAAGGCGTCGACGGCCACGACCTGGGTCGCCGAATCGCGAAACGCCAGCTTGATCAGCAGCCCCACCGCCTCCGTGGCAAGGCCGCGGCCTCGGTACTGCTCGAGCACGACGCAGCCAATCTCGACCACCCCTGGCTCGGTCGATGGGCACGAGCCAAGCGCACCCGCCAGGACCCCAGAGCCATCAACCGGGTGTTTGAAGACCAGATACCACCCCTGCCAGGCCGGGCGATCGGGAAGTTCGGGGGGCCAGTTCCGAGGCACCGAGGCGCCGACTCGGGACCCGACCGCCGACCAATCGGCCCCGTCCGCGAATTCCTCGCCGGGCGCGGACACCAACCGGAGCCGCCCAGATTCCATCGCGATTGCCGTCATGCCGGACATCCCTCAGATTGCAGTCATGTTCCGCCGCCTCGATCCCGCTCGCATCGTTGCAACCGCGCTGCAAGTCCAGAGCCGCGTTCGCGAAAGGTTCCCCGACGCCGGCCTCGCCAGGGTCGCGGGCGAGGTCGTCGAGGTCACCGAGAAAGCCGCGGCCAACCAACCCTGGTTCGGGCGTCCCCATTGGCCGGTTCGAATCGGGGTCGGGCTCTGTATTGCACTCTTGCTGACGGTCTTCTCGTTCACCGCCCTCGCGGTCATCAAACTCCCCAGGACCGCTACCCTGCCCGATGTCGTGCAAGCCGTCGACGCCTTCATCAGCGAGGTAGTTTTCCTCGGCCTCGCGATCCTCTTCCTCTCGAGCGTTGAGGTTCGCCGGAAGCGGCGCCGGGCGCTCGA
>JAYVJS010000465.1:0-4213 GCA_043769075.1 Gemmatimonadota bacterium
GGCCCGTACACAATGGCCACCCGATCCGCCTGACCGAGCAGCTCGATCAGTCGCTCGAGCCGCTCCTTTTCGGATCGAACCGCGACGGCGCCGAACCAGAGATTCCGGCGATCGAACGAGGCCAAATGGAGGTCGTACCCACCCCGGGAACCGAGCCCCAAGGTCCGCGCGATCACGCTGCGGACCTCGGCGGTGGCGCTGCCGGTCAGGGCGACGGCGGGCGGATCGCCTAACGCCTTCCGAATTCGTCCGAGGGTGAGATAGGCCGGCCGGAAGTCGGCGCCCCACTCGGCGATGCAGTGGGCCTCGTCGATGGCTAGCAGGCCAACCGGGGCTCCGGCCGCCAGCAACTCGTCAACCAGCCGGGGCCCGCGTTCGGGCGCGGCATAGAGCAACCGGACCGCGCCATCGGCGAGCTCCGACTTGATCCGAGCCTGGGCCGACTTGCTTTGGATGCTGTTGAGCGCCCGCGCCGGAAGCCCTCGCGCCCGAGCCGCCTCGACTTGATCCTCCATCAGCGCCAGGAGCGGCGACATCACCACGGTGACACCTGAACGGACCATGGCAGGGATCTGAAAGCACACCGACTTGCCCGCCCCGGTCGGTAACACCGCCAAAGTATCCCGACCACTCAGAACCGATTGGACCACCCGACTCTGGA
This sequence comes from Gemmatimonadota bacterium, assembly GCA_043769075.1. GTDB lineage: Bacteria > Gemmatimonadota > Gemmatimonadetes > Gemmatimonadales > GWC2-71-9 > SHZU01. The sequence goes on from JAYVJS010000465.1 coordinate 662, forward strand.
TGGCGCGAAAGTCGGGGTACCCGAAATGGCGGGCCAGAGCCCGACGGGCTTCGAGGAAGCGGGGGTCGTCGATGTCCATTGCCCCGACAAGATGGCACTGGCCCCGGGCGGTGTGATAACCAGATCACCCCACCAACGGACCGAATTACTGCGAAGCGGGTCGCCCCCGGAGGTAGAGTCGGAGTCCGAGAGCGATACCGAGTGCCACGATCGCCGCCCAGACGACCCGCCCGTCGTTGAGCAGGACTCCTGCCGCCGCCAAGGGGAAGCCGACCACAGTCAGGGCGGTTTTGAGGCGGTTCATCGCATGATCGGAGGCACCGGCTCGGGCAACCTAGATTCGCGTCCCCAACCGTGGCCGCCGACTTCAACCAGCAGGTGTCCGAGCGGAAAGAACCCGTCTCCCAAAGGCCACGGCGGCTTTCCCAGCGGGAACTTGAGCGTGAACCCGCGACCTGGGGGAAGGGCCGCCTCCGCCGCGCCGACGGAGGTGAGGAGCACCGGCGCCGCCGCGTAGTACCGAATCGACATCTTACCGTCCCACAGAGGCTGGGCGAGTGGGTCGGCGAATCCCGGAGCCACGACGATAGTGAGGTCGCGGGCCACCCGGTTCGAGTCGAGCTCAGCCGCGACTTGGCCGAAGTGGTAGTTGAGCGGATTCGTCGCCACCACTTGGCCATCCGCATCGAGCAGGGTCAGGCCCATATCAGTGAACAACGGCCAGGTTGCCGGCGGCACGGTAAGATCCACTTCGACTCGGGTTGCCCAAGCGGGGACCGGCACGGAAAGCCGTCGCGCCGCTGATCCTTTCTGACTAAACGAGAGAGCTCGTTCGGCCCCAATCAGTCCGAACGCCGTGACCGCGGACTGACTCGTCATGGTCCGATTGGTCAGTTGGACCGTGACCGTATCGGCGTGAAGGCGCGAGGCCCGCATGGTGACAGGCGACTGGTCGATCTTCATTTCCACGGTGGCCCCGCCACTCGGGGGCGCGACCGCAACGATTTCGTAATACCCCAAGAGCGCGTCCCGCCCGTCAACCTCATATTCGGCGGCCGCAGCTCCGACCCCGGCGGGTTTGCCATTGTCGATCCGGTAGGGCTGGCCGCCCGGCTCATGGAGGAACGCCAGCACGTCCTGCCCGGCTGCCGCGGTCGCGATCCGGGCCCGGAAGGGCCGGCCGCTGTCGACAGCAACGAACACTCGTTGAGTTCCGCCGGGCTGGATCGTCCCCCGAGCCGCGATCCCTGAGTCACCGATCACAAAAGGAACCACGACCGTCACGGGTAGGCGCATCAAGGGACCGATCGCGGTGTCGGTGGCCCACCCGGTGAGGGTGGCGCCGAAGACACCCGGGTTTCGAAGCGACGATCCTTTCACCGTGACTGGAATGATCGTACGGGGCGGCGTGAGCTGGACCTGGCTCGGGGCTTCGATCCATCCGGTATTCGCCGCCAGGCGAAACGGCCCGCCTAACGACCCAACGATCTCAACCATAAAGGTCGTATCCGCGGCGCGGGCCGGGGCCAACACCCGGTAGATGCCCCCGCCGGCGGTTCCGCCAACCGCCACCCGGATCGCCGCGGCGGCCGGCAAGCGGCGGAGGACTCGATCGGCCGCGATCAAGTCGAGGAGCCCCCCGCCCTGGTCGACCCTGATGGACGCCGGCAGACTGCGGCCGGTCGCGACGATGGCCTGTTTAACCTGAGCGGCCGTCCACGAGCGACGTTCCTGCTTCGCCGCCGAGAGCAACAACGCGACGGCACCCGCCACATGGGGTGAAGCCATACTGGTGCCGCTCTTGTCCTCCGAGCCGGTATCCCATCGAGGGACCGATGAGTAGGCAATCCCGGGCGCCATGATATCCGGCTTGGCCGACTCGGCCCCCCGGGAGCTGAAGAAGGCGACCACATCGCCCCCGACGGCACCGGGCAAAAACGCCGGCGGGTAAGTGGCTCCGACCGAGAGCACCCGATCCGCGGAGCCCGGAAAGCCAAGGGTCGAAAGCCCTGGGCCGTCGTTGCCGGCACTGGTGGCAAAGACGACCTCGGGATTGGCGGCCAAGACCGAGTCGATCAGGGCATCGATGCGGGCGGCCCCTTCCCGCTCGTTGCCGACCCCGAAACTCATGTTGAGGACGAGCGGCATTTGGCGTTCCTTGGCGAACCGGATCGCGTAGTCCATCCCTCGAAGCATGCTTCCCGTGACGGACACCCCCCCAAATGCGTTGTTGGAGATCTTGAGACCGAGGAGTTGGGCTCCGGGCGCCACCCCGTCAAACCCCTTGATCCCGTAGAGCCCGTTCCCCGCCGCGATCCCCGACACGTGAGTTCCGTGCCCGCTGTTGTCGAAAAAGAGCTCAAGGGCCGGGGTCTCCGCGGACGAACCGAAGTTGGCCGCAACCGTCATCGGGGACTTCCGCCCGGCGACCGTCCATCCGAACGTTTCCTTGGCGGCGAGATAGTCATGAACGAGGCGTTCATCGGCGAGCGTACCATCACCGTCGGTGTCGGCCATGACGACCCATCCGTCGGTGGCCCGCGCGACCAGCAGCGGCAAACGATCCGCGTTGTCGCCATCGCCGTTGAGATCGCTTGCCGGCATCTCGCCCAAGGCCCGTTCGGACACCGCACCGCCGAAGAACGGGCCGGGAACCCCGAGCCCGACAACCCGCTCCATGCCCGCGAGCTTGCTGCCCCCGATCACCGCGGTGTCGCCCGACGCCACCACAGGTACCAGGACCACGCGACCCTCCCCGGAGAAATCACGGAGATCGAGGATCTTTCGATCGCCGCTCGGGGTGACATCGAGACCGATGATCCCGGCGTCCAATCCGCTGTCGAGGATGCCGATCAGGACCCCGCGGCCGTCGGCCGCCGGATTGGCCTGCCGAAACGCCCAGACATTGGTCGACGCCAGCGGCATGAGGCCCCGGCGAAACGCCTCACTCGGCGGAATGACTGGTGCCTTGAGTGGGGGCGGCGCCGGGGGTACCACGACGGCCGGGGTGATCCGTCCGGGATCCATCGTGGGCCGAGGCGCTTCCGGCGGCTGGCTGGGGGTGCAGGCCACAAGGATGATGGCGGCGGCGAGCGCCCAGGGGCGCCTAACGAGCATTGGCATCGGTCGGTGGCAACACGAACGCTCCGAGGTGAGGTCCAGCGTAATTGGCCGCGGTCCGGAGCAGAAAGGCCAACATCCCCCTGGTCTCCTCCGGGGTGATGATCGCATCGACCTGGCCTCGGGCCGCGGCGTGCCGAGCGTCCAGATCGCGATCATAGTCCGACCGCATCTGGGCCATCGAGGCGTCGACCTCGGGCGCGACCGGCTTCCCATCGCGCTTGGCCTTTTCGATCGCGGGGCCATGAACGGCCATCACCGCAGCCTCACCCTCCATGACCCCCATCCGCCCGGTCGGCCAGGAGACAATGAAGTCCGGATCGAACCCTTGGCCGGCCATCGCATAGTAGCCGGCCCCAGACGCATGGTTAATGGTCAGCACGATCCGGGGCACCGTCGCCGTCGCCATGGCCTCGACGAACCGGGCCCCGG
>JAYVJS010000466.1:0-6769 GCA_043769075.1 Gemmatimonadota bacterium
CCGGGCATCATCGCGGAGACGATGGCTGCGCTCGGCGACCGGACCGGCCGCCGGTACCAACCGTTCGACTACGCCGGCCATCCGCAGGCCGAGCGGGTGATCGTGGTCATGGGATCGGCGGGGGAGACGGTGGAAACGGTGGTCGAGCGACTGGCCGGCGGCGGGGAGAAGGTCGGTGTGGTCAAGGTCCGGCTCTATCGGCCGTTCGACGCCGAGCGATTCGTCGCCGCTCTTCCCGGTTCGGTGAAGGCGGTCGCGGTGCTCGACCGGACCAAGGAGCCGGGGGCCGTCGGGGAACCGCTGTTCCTGGACGTGGTCGCCTCACTCCACGAAGGGTGGAAGGGGCCGCTGATGCCGACGGTGATCGGGGGCCGGTACGGGCTCTCGTCGAAGGAGTTCACCCCGGCCATGGCCAAGGCGGTGTTCGAGGAGCTCGAGCTGGAACGACCCCGGCGCCGGTTCACGATCGGGATCGTGGACGACGTGACCCACCTATCGATGCCGTTCGATCGGTCGTGGACGCTCGAACCCGCCGACGAGGTCCGGGCGGTGTTCTGGGGCCTCGGAAGCGACGGCACCGTCGGCGCCACCAAGAACAGCATCAAGATCATCGGCGAGGAGACTCCGCTGTTCGCCCAAGGGTACTTCGTCTACGATTCGAAGAAGGCCGGCGCGGTGACGGTCTCGCACCTCCGGTTCGGGCCCCGGCCGATCCGGGCGCCGTATCTGGTCCAGTCGGCCACCTTCGTGGCCTGCCATCAATTCGATTTCCTCGACCAATTCGATTGTCTCGAAACGACCGCGCCGGGCGCCACGGTTCTTCTCAACGCCCCGTTTCCGCCGGAACAGGTCTGGGACGCGCTGCCCCGCGAGGTCCAAGACACCATCGTCTCCAAGGGGATCAACTTGGTGGCGATCGACGCCTATCGGGTGGCGAAGGACGCCGGGTTGGGCGGCCGGATCAACACCATCATGCAGACCTGCTTCTTCGCCCTTTCCGGCGTCCTCCCCAGGGACGAGGCCATCGCGAAAATCAAAGAGGCGATCGCCAAGAGCTACGGGAAACGGGGCCAGGCGATGATCGACCGGAATTTCGCCGCGGTCGACCGGACCCTCGAGGGGATGCATCGGATTCCGGTGCCCGCGTCCGCCACCGCGAACCGCCGCCGGCCCCCGATCGTGCCCGGCATCGCGCCCGACTTCGTCCAGCGGGTGACCGGCGTGATCCTGGCCGGCAAGGGCGACCTCTTGCCGGTCAGCGCCTTCCCTCCCGACGGGACCTGGCCGACCGGGACATCCCGGTGGGAAAAGCGGAACCTCGCGACCGAGATCCCGGTCTGGGATTCTACCATCTGCATCCAATGCAACTGGTGCGCCCTGGTTTGCCCTCACGGCGCGATCCGGACCAAGGCCTATCCGGAAGCGGCGTTAGGCGGCGCTCCGGCCACCTTTCAACACACCGGCTGGAAAGGACCCGATTTCGAGGGTTCCTCCTATACCGTCCAAGTGGCACCGGAGGACTGCACCGGCTGCTCGCTCTGCACCACGGTGTGCCCCGCCAAGGACCGGGGCAATCCCCGCCACAAGGCGATCGACATGGCGCCCCAACCGGCGATCCGCGAGCGGGAGCGGGCCAATTACGAGTTCTTCCTGAATCTCCCAGAGGCGGACCGGACCCAGCTGACCCGGCTCAACGCCAAGACCTCGCAGTTGCTGTTGCCGATGTTCGAATACTCCGGAGCCTGCGCCGGCTGCGGGGAGACACCGTACCTCAAACTGTTGACCCAACTATTCGGCGACCGGGCCATCATCGCCAACGCAACCGGGTGCTCCTCGATCTACGGCGGCAATCTCCCAACCACGCCCTATACCACCGACCGCGACGGCCGGGGGCCGGCCTGGGCCAACTCGCTATTCGAGGACAACGCCGAATTCGGATTCGGGATCCGGCTGGCCCTCGACGCCCAGCGTACCGAGGCGGAACGGCTGATAATCGAGCTCGGTGGCCGGCTCCCGGCCGGCGTGGTGCGGGTCCTGGTCGGCCAACTGACGGCTGACCGGGAGGGGCGGGATGAGGCCTTGATCGCGGCCCAACGAGACGCCGTTACCAAGATCAAGGCCCTGCTTGCCGGCGCTCAAGACTTCAAGGCCCGCCGGCTGGTCGAAATCGCCGACGCGCTGATACACCGATCAGTCTGGCTGGTGGGTGGCGACGGTTGGGCTTACGACATCGGGTACGGCGGACTCGATCACGTGCTGGCCCAGGACCGTGACGTCAACATCCTGGTGCTGGATACCGAGGTCTATTCGAACACCGGTGGCCAGCAGTCGAAGGCCACGCCCCTCGGGGCCTCGGCCAAATTCGCCACCGCCGGTAAAGGAACAGCCAAGAAGGATCTTGGGCTCGCCGCGATGAGCTACCAGCATGTCTATGTGGCCCGGATCGCGTTCGGCGCCGATATGAACCAGACGGTCAAGGCGTTTGTCGAGGCCGAGAGCTACCCGGGGCCGTCGCTGATCATCGCGTATTCGCCCTGCATTGCCCACGGGTACGATCTCAGCCACAACGTCGAGCAGCAGCAATTGGCGACCAAATCGGGCGTCTGGCCGCTCTATCGGTTCGACCCCCGCCGCGTCGATGAGCAGAAGCCCCCGCTCCAACTCGATTCGAAGGAGCCGACCATCTCGGTGGCCGCCTATCAGAAGAACGAAACCCGGTTTCGGATTGCGGAGAAGCTCGATCCGGTGCGGCACCGAGAACTGATGGCCCGGGCAAACCAAGAGGTGAAGGACCGCTGGGCGACCTACCGATACCTGGCCGGCATGGTCATGCCGGAGCGGGCCCCGCCGCCGGAGGAAACCTGATGGACCTGACCACGCGCTACCTCGGGTTGACCCTGCCCCATCCGTTCGTGGTCGGGGCCTCGCCGATGGTTGACGATCTTGGCCTGGTCCGGCGGCTCGAGGATGCCGGGGCAGCGGCGATCGTGATGCATTCGCTCTACGAGGAGCAGCTGACCCAGGAGGAACTCGCCACTCACGACGCCCTCGACCTCCATAGCGATTCATTCGCCGAGGCGGCCACCTTTTTCCCCGCGCCGGCGGCGTTCGCGCTCGGTCCGGACGAGTATCTCGAGCAGATCGCCCGGATCAAGGCGGCAGTGGCCGTGCCGGTGATCGCGTCGCTCAACGGCTCCACATCCGGCGGGTGGCTGCGCTACGCTCACCTGATGGAAACGGCCGGCGCCGATGCGCTCGAACTCAACCTCTATTCGATTCCCACCGACCTGACTGAATCGGGAGCGGTCGTCGAACAGCGCGCGATCGACATCGTCAAGTCGGTGGTGGCGAGCGTGGCGATCCCGGTGGCGGTGAAATTGTCGCCCTGGTACTCCGCGTTTGGGCACTTCGCCACTCAGATCGACCAGACCGGCGCCGCGGGACTGGTGCTCTTCAACCGCTTCTACCAGGCCGATATCGACCCCATGATGCTGGAGATCCGGTCCCGGCTCGAACTTTCGAGCTCGGCGGAACTTCTCCCCCGGCTCACTTGGCTCGCCATCCTCTCCGGCCGAATCAAGGGCTCGCTGGCGGTGACGGGCGGGGTCCACACTTCGCTCGATGCCGTTAAGGCGGTGATGGCGGGAGCCGACACCGTGCAGATGGTGTCGGCGCTGCTCAAGAATGGGCCCGAGTGGCTGAAGCTGGTGCGGGAAGGATTCCAGCATTGGCTGATCGAGCGGGAGTACGAATCGATCGATCAGCTGCGGGGCAGCATGAACTTGTCGCGGTGCCCGGATCCAGCCGCCTTCGAACGCGGGTGGTACCTGAAAGTCCTCCAGAGCTGGCGGCGATAGGGCTCCCATCGGCTCGGTCATGACCGCGGCGCGTTGGGCCTCTTGGCCGTTAATGACTGGGCCGCCTGTCGCCCCGCCACCGGGCGCCGACTTCCTCCGCGGGCAGGGTGACGTTCGCCTCTATACGTCGATCGTCGGTTCAGGGACCCGCGGAGTGGTCTGGTTTGTCCTCGGGCCGGAAGTGCCCAGGCAACCGCCCTACCCACGACTGACCGCGGCGCTCCATGAAGCGGGATTTGCCACCGCCGTGCTGCACCCGCGAGGCACCGGCTTCTCAGACGGCGTTCGCGGTGATGTCGACGATTACTCGCTGGTTCTCTCCGACTACCGGCTGTTCCTCGAGCACCTTGCCGGGCGTTTCTCGGAGATCTTCCTGCTGGGCCACAGCGCCGGGGCGGCGCTCGCGCTCGAGATCGCCGTTGCCGCGCCAACTCCCCTTGCAGGTCTGGTGCTGGTCAACCCAGCCTGGAAGCTGACCTACGCGAAGGGTATGGGGCCGACGTTCGGCGACTACATCGGCTACGCCGCAAACCGGATCTTCCGCCCCGCGGCACTTACTGTCGACATGAACCGCTCGCCGTCCTCGGTGGCGTTCGGGCCCGACCGCGAAGAAGGGGAGGCGATGCAGCGCGACCCGCTGGTGGTGCGCTACTTCAGTCTTCGCTACCTCTCCGCCCAACGCACCGTCATGAACCGATGTCCGCAAAACGTGGCCGCCGTGGATGCCCCACTGTTGCTCGTCCAGGGCGCCCACGACGTGCTGGTCGACCCTGCTAGTTTCGACGCGCTCCTGAGGGCAGCACGGGCGGCGGACAAACACAAGCTCGTCGCCCCCGACGGTGGTCATGGCTCAAGCGCGGTCGAGACGATAGTCCGGCAGCTGATGGCATGGTTCACCTCACATGCGGCTCCGTCATCACTCGTCCGCCCTGTCTGACGGCCATGCAGCAAGCGTCTCGAACGACGTCTTCAGGTTCACCTGCTGGAGAGTTTCGGGATCATACTGGGGGGCGGAGAGCAACGATCGTCAGAGCGGCGATCTACCAAGGCTTCGGGACCGGCCGACCCGACCCCCCTGGACGCTTCCGCCATGGCGCCATAGGTTGCCAGGGCTCCTAGCATCCACTCGCGCGACCCTTGACGATCCCACGACTAGAGGTGCCATGCATCGTTCCCTCAGGTTCACCCAATGGTTCGTCGTCGCCAGTTCGGCGATCGCCCTCGTCTCCGCGCCACTCGCGTCACAGAGCCCCGCCCCGCCGTCCAGTGTCGCAACCGATCCTGACGTCCTCGGCGCCGAACGGCTGTTTTCCGCGTGGCTGGACGGACAGATCGCCTATCGCGGGTTACCGGGGATCGCCGTTGGCGTGGTGAGCGACCAACGGCTCGTCTGGGCAAAGGGGTTCGGTCTGGCCGACGTGAAGGCAAACCGTCCGATGTCGCCCACGACCCTCTTCCGAATGGCGTCGCACAGCAAACTGTTCACCGCGATCGCGACCATGCAGCTGCGCGAGCAGGGGAAATTGCGTCTCGACGATCCGGTCACGAAATACCTGCCCTGGTTCGCCCTCAAACCGGCGGGCGACGACGACGGCGAGGTCACCATCGAAGAACTGCTGACCCACTCCTCCGGGCTCCCCCGCGAGGCGGGCGATCACTGGTCCTCCAATCAGTTCCCCACCGGGGAGGAGATCAAGCGGTTGATGGCCGACCGGCAGGCGGCCCTGCCCCCGGCGACCCGGTGGAAGTATTCGAACCTGGCGTACACGATCGCTGGAATGGTAGTCGAGGCGGTCAGCGGCGAGCCGTGGGCCGGCTACGTGCACCGTCACATCTTCGATCCGTTAGGCATGGCGGCGTCGAGCGTGGACAAGAATGTCCCTGGGCTGACGGTCGGGTATGGACGCCGGATGCCGGACGGGGCCCGGGCGGTGATTCCGTTCATCGACGCCCGCGGGATGGGGGCGGCGACGGGAGTCACCTCCAACGTCGAGGATATGGCAAAGTTCGTCTCGGCGCAGTTCCGGACCGGGAAGAAGGGAGGCTCGCAGGTGCTCAGCACTTCGTCGCTTCGGCTGATGCACCGCGTTCGCTCGATCGAGGAGGACTGGAATTACGGGACCGGAGTCGGTTTCTGGATCAGTCGCATCAAGGACCGCACCTACGTCGGCCACGGCGGCGGCTACCTCGGCAACACGACCAACACCCTGATCCAGCTCGACGACAAGGTCGGGGTCATCGTCCTGACCAACACCAACGATTCCGATCCGAGCGGGATTGCCAGACAGTTGATGGCGACGGTGGGAGCGGCGGTCGCGAAGGCGGCGGCCCCAAAGCCAACGGTGGTGGCGTGGGACCCCTCGTGGGAGCGGTTCGCCGGGCTCTATCGCGGCGCGTGGGGCGACAACCAGGTGGTCGTTCTCAACCAGAAGCTGGTGCTCATCGACCCGACCGAGCCCGGCGTTGATGACTTTGTCACCCTCGAGCCGCTCGGCGCCGGGCGGTTTCGCTACCAGGCAAAGTCGGGCGGCGGCGAGGTGGCGGAGGTGGTCCGCTTCGTCGAGGAGAATGGAAAGGTGACTCGGTTGATCGTGGGCGACGGCTATTTCGGCCGGGTGGAACCGGGGTCGGGCACTCCGCGGTGACCGACCCGGGTCCGTCAGTCGGCTACGCCGCCAACACTTCCCGCTCCAACCGCTGGTAGCTGGCCTCCATCCCCATGGTCATGCCTGTGCCGAGGATGGTGTCGCGCAGTTCCTTGTTTGGGTAGGTGATGACGAGGCTCAACAGGGTGCCTCCCTTCATGGGGACCAAGGTGAGTTCGTTGCGGACGCCGGGGCCGTCCATCCCGATCATCCGTTCCGTGGTCACCGCCCGATAGGGGGCGGTGCTTTCGAGGAGTTCCCCTTCGA
>JAYVJS010000467.1:0-5113 GCA_043769075.1 Gemmatimonadota bacterium
GTCTCCCGAAGGCCGGGCCATCACGCTCTATCACATCATGCCGGGCGAGACCTGTATTCTCGGCGTCTCCTGCCTGCTTACCGGCGCCGGGTACCCGGCCCGTGCGGTCGTCGTCGAGCCCGTTCGAGCGGCGATCGTCCCCCAGGACGTCTTTGTCCGGTTATTCGACACCGTGCCCGCGATCCGGATGTTTGTGTTGAGCCATTTCACCGAGCGACTCGCGACTACCATGGCCCTGGTAGAGGAGGTGGCCTTCCGGCGGGTTGACCAGCGAGCCGCCCGGTGGTTGGCCGGCGTTGGAGGCCGGATCATTGCCCAAAGTCACGAGGAGATCGCTAGCCATCTCGGGACTGCCAGGGTCGTGGTGAGCCGGTTGCTCGAGGATTTCGAGGAACGCGGTTGGGTCCGGCTGGGCCGGCGTCGGGTCGAAATCCTCGACCGGGATGCCCTGGCCAAGTATGGTAACCAAAGTGACTGACGGCTCGGCGGAGTCAGGCTATCGTACCTGCTCACCGTTCACTTCGAGGTTACTATGTTCGCGAAAAACGTCGGCGGCGTCGATCGGGGGATCCGGGTGGTGCTGGGCGTTGCGGCCCTGGCCTATTTTGCGGTCGGAACTGGTCCGATGCACTGGCTAGGCCTGATCGGCATCGTGCCCTTGGCGACAGCCGCCATGGGAAGCTGCCCGCTCTACTCGCTCTTGGGAATGTCCACCTGTCCCGTCAGGCGCGCCTAACGACAATCGTCACACCCCTACTTCGCACCCTTCCCCAGGTTGACGTCGGTGATGAACCGGATCAGCCCGGGGAAGTAGGTTTGCTGGTCGTCGTACATCGCCATGTGGCTGCCGTTCGGGCATTCGAGATACCGCCCGTTCGGGAATTGCTCCGACATCCACTTCATGTGTTTGGGGTCCATCGAGTCGTGGATGGCGCCGATCACCAGGGTGGGGACCGTGATCCTGCCGAGATCGGCGCTCCGGTCCCACTTCTCCAATTTGCCGCTGGCCCCTAGTTCGCTCGGCCCCTGCATCGGGATGTAGACCGCCTGGTTGACGTGTTTGAACGCCCGGTTGACCGGGTCGGGCCATTGATCCGGCGGCATCCGGAGGATGTGTTGCTGGTAGTGGTTCGGAATCAGCAACTCCATGTACCGCGGGTTCGCGTAGTCCTTCTTGGCTTCGAGCACCTTGACCTCGGCCAGGACCTTCGGGTCCATCGCCGGCATCAGGACCTGGTTGGCGTACTCGACGTAGGCCGGAATGCTCGACATCATGTTGGACACGATCAGGCCCTTCAGATTCTGTTGGTACTTGAGGGCGTATTCGATCGCGAGGAGACCGCCCCACGACTGCCCCAAGAGGTAGAAGTTGTCCTTGTTCAAGCCGAGCGCGACGCGGACCTGCTCGACTTCCTCGACGAAGCGGGGCAGGTCCCAAAGGTCCGGTTCGTTGGGTTGGTCGCTGTAGTAGGACCCCAGTTGGTCGTAGTAGTAGTACTCGATCTCGGCGCCGGGAAAAAAGCTATCGAAGGCCTCGAAGTATTCGTGGGTAAAGCCGGGGCCGCCATGGAGGAGGAGCACCTTCATGGTGGGGTTGTTGCCGACCCGTTTGGTCCAGACCTTGAACGTGCCTTTGGGCGTCGCAATCGGGATCATCTTGACGCCGCCGGTCAGGACATCGTCGCGGCCGGTGTTGTCATGATAGGCCGACCGGGTCGGTGCGGGCGTGGGCTTCGCGCACCCGGTGACCGCGACGACGGCGGTGGCGAGGGTCAGGGTTCGCATCATGGGCTCCGCTCCTGTTCTCTACGTGTTATTGCCAACTGCGGGCGGCGATCATCGCCTCGACCCGGGTTCGAATATCGTCGCGAATCGCTCGCACCGCATCTAGGGCCTGGCCTTTCGGATCCGGCAGCGGCCAATCGTCTCGCACGGCCCCCGGCACCACCGGGCACTGGTCGCCGCAACCCATGGTGATCAAGTACTGCGACTGGGCCGCTAACTCGTCGGACAGAAATCGCGGGGTGGCTCCGGACAGGTCGATCCCGACTTCCCGCATCACGATGATCGTTTCTGGGTGGACCGATTTGCCGGGTGCCGTGCCCGCGGAGACCGCGCGAGCCTTGGCTGGGTCGGCGAGATGATTGAGCCAGGCGGCGGCGATCTGCGACCGGCCGGCATTGTGGACGCAGGCAAACAGGACGGTGGCCGTCATCCGTTCATCGGGTCACCACCGGCAAGTACGCCACCCACGGCCCGATTTCGCCGCGATACTGCTTGGCCATGACCCGGGCGATTTGGGCGAGGTGTCCGAGATCGTGAACGACCCAGGTTGAGAGAAGGTGTCGCAACGTGACCGGGCCGAGGGCCGGATGGTTGCCTGGAAGGTCCAACTCGACCTCGGTGAGCCGCCAACCCCGGAGCACTTCGAGATTGGCCGCCCGGAGTTGGGCAAACTCCGTCAGGAGGGACTCGAGTGGGCGCCCCGCATTCCGGGCCTGGTGCCGAAACCGATCGTAGGGTTGGAACACCGGATCCTCGCCTTTGGCAAGAATGATTCTGGCGCGGGGAATCCAGTCCGTTTCGTCGCCGTCAATCAGGTGTCCGACCACGTCGAAAGGGCTGAACGTGTCGGGCCCCTCGTTGGCCTGGTACCAATCTCGATCGAGCCCACCCAGGAACGCGACCAGCGTTGGAGGGGTGCGTTCGAGGGCCTCGATCGACCGTTCGAGCTGGAATTGCATTGCTGAGGATCGTCGGTGGGGTCCGGCGCGTCAAGTGCTGCCTCAGGGGGGAACGGAGCGGATTTCGTGGACTATATTGGAACGGACTCGCCGCAGTATCAAAGGGAAATGCAGATGATCACGAACCGCGTTCAGATTCTTGAAGGATGAGCGTCGCCCCTCGCTTGACCGTCGTCATTGCGTCGCGGACCGGGCTCAGAGAGTCGCGCCCGATCCTGGAGCACCTTCGAGGTCAGACCATTGCGGCCTCGCTGGAGGTCATCGTGGTGGCGCCCGTTGGAGTGGTTTCCCCGGCAGCCCTGAACGAATTCGATGGCTTCGAGTCGATCCAGGTCGTGGAAGTCGACCGGGCCGAGAGCCGCGGCGTCGCCGCCGCCCATGGATTGCTTCGGGCCCGGGCCCGATACGCGGGGCCGTGCGAAAATCATGCGTTTCCCGCGGCCGATGCCCTGGAGTTGCTGATCTCCGACAGGGATGACCGCGATGCCGCGGTGGCGCCGGCGGTCCGAACCGCCAACCCCGAGACTCGCCGAAGCCTCACTATGTACTTCGCGGCCTACGGGCACGCCGCCGTGCCGGCCGATCCTTCGCCCCGGGAAACGCTCCCGTATCACAATGGGATCTTTCGGGCGGACCTGCTCCGAGATCTGGGCGACCGGCTGCCTGAACTGATGCGTGACGAGGGTCTCCTTCACGCCGAATTGCGGCGCCAGGGGTGGACGCTTCGAATCCGGCCTGATGCGGTGACGTGGCACGTCAACGAGTCCCGGTGGTCCCGGGCGGTGACCGACGCCTTCATTCTGGGGGCTAAGTTCGGGACCGCCCGGGGCGCCGTTTCATCGTGGACCCGGCGGGTTGGGTATGCGCTGGCTGTGCCCCTCATTGCCGCACTGCGTCTCAGGGTGTTGGTCCAAGCGGCCCGGCGGGCGGAGGATACCAAGGACCAGGTTCTTGGGCTGGTGCCGATGCTGATACTGAACGCAAGCGTCGGAGCCCTGGGCGAAGCCTGGGGCGGGCTTCGGCTCATGAGCCAGGTTCCGCCCGAATTCGAATTGCACGAGTTCCACGTGAGGGGCCGCCTGGCCGGTGTGCCGCCACGCGCTCCTTGGCTTCGGGAAATCGTGGCCCGAATGCCGGCAGACCTCGAATGACGTTCGGGCCGAACCTCGGGGCAACCTCCGCCGAGGAGCCCGTGTTACCCTCCGCCTCGGTCGTGATCCCGACGTTCCGGCGCCCCGGTCCCCTCCGACGGTGTATCGAAGCGCTGGCGCAACTCGACTATCCCCGGGACCGGCTCGAGGTGGTGATCGTTGATGACGGCGGACAGGACCTCTCCGCCTCCCACCTATCCTCGTTTGGGCCTGACCTTCGACTGAGTGTGGTAACCCAGGTTCCCAACGGCGGCCCCGCCAAGGCCCGGAACCTCGGCGCCAGGAGGGCGGCGGGGGAACTCCTTGCCTTCACTGATGACGACTGTCGTCCCAATCCATCGTGGCTTCGAGAGCTCGCTGCGGCTCTGACTCAGCGACCCCAAGCCCTGGTCGGCGGTCAGGTTGCGAATGCTCTCGAGCAGAATCCCTTTGCGCAGGCCAGCCAGGATCTGGTGAGCTTCCTCTACGAATACTTTCCTGAAGGGCGGACCCTGCTGCCTTTCTTCACGTCGAACAACATGGCCTGCGGGCGGGACGATTTTCTCCGGATCGGCGGGTTTGACGAGAGCTTCCGCTTCAGCGCGGCGGAGGACCGGGATCTGTCTGAACGATGGGCGGCCGAGATCGGTCCCTTGGCGCACCTGCGGGGGGCTCTTGTCCGTCATTACCACGAGCTCAGCTTCCGGCGTTTCCTCCGACAGCATCATTATTACGGCAGAGGAGCGGTCCATCTTGCTCGTCGCCGTCGTCGGCGCGGGCAGGGGCCCCCGCGACCGGAAACGTTCAGCTTCTACGCCCGGATGTTGGCCTACCCGGTTCGCCGCCATGGCTGGCGGAGGGGGTGCCGGCTTTCTGGGTTGATGGTCATGTCCCAGTTGTCAGGTCTCACCGGGATGTTGGTTGAGGCCATCAGACCGTCGATGCCGGTCCCGCCGGGAGGTGGCTAACCGCCGTCAGCGCCTGGTGCCGGCCCGAGGGTAACGAACGGCTCGCCGGCGAGTATCTTATGTCCAATCTCGCCGCTGTCTCAAAGGAGAATTCAGATGAACACGAACCGCCTGGCTTGCGCTGGTTGGCTCATCGCCGGACTAACCGGGGCCCCGGTGGCCGCCGCCCAAGAAACGCCCTCGGACACCCTGCTCACGGTCCAGCACTACCTCAACTGGGAACAGGTCGGCGATCCCCAGATTTCGCCGGACGGCAGCCAGATCGTGTTCG
>JAYVJS010000468.1:0-2160 GCA_043769075.1 Gemmatimonadota bacterium
GCGAAGGGCCTTGACGCTCTGGGTCGGGTCGCCGTCGACGGCAATCAGGTCCGCCAGCAGCCCCACCGCGACCCGTCCCCGATCCTCAAGCCCGAATACGCTGGCGTTGACGCTGGTAGCGGCCTTGAGGGCCGCTAGTGGGGTCATCCCATAGTCGACCAGAAGCTCAAGCTCCCGGACATTGTCGCCATGGGCAAAGACCCCGACGTCGCTGCCGTTGCAGATGGTGACGCCCGCCGCCAGGGCAGCCTTGAGACTGGCCCGCTTCTCCCGGATGTCCTCCGGCTCGGGGTCGACACCCTTTTTCCAGCCTCGGTACTGGTTGATGGCGTCACCCACCGATACGGTCGGACAAAGCGCCACGCCTCGTTCAGCCATCAGCCGAAAAACGGCGGGGGTGCCGTCGTCTCCATGGTCGATGGTCCGCACACCGGCCAGGGTGGCGCGGCGCATCCCTTCGGGCGTCGTCGAGTGGGCCACGACGTAGCGGCCGCTGGTCCGGGCGGTTTCGACGATCCGGGTCAGCTCTTCGATCGAGAAGGTCGGCCGAGCCTCGCCTTTGGGGCCCCAGCGATAGTCCGCGTAAACCTTGATCCAGTCGGCGCCTTTGCCGATTTGGCGTCGAACGACCTTGGTCAGCTCTTCAACGCCGTCAGCTTCCTCGGCCCCTTGGGGCACCTCCCAACGAGGGTCGAAGCCTTTCGGCGCGTAGCTTCCCGTGGCGACGATAGCGCGAGTGGTAGTGAGAATCCGGGGCCCGGGAATGATGCCCTGATCGATGGCGGCCTTGAGCCCGACGTCCGCCTCAGCGGCGCCTTCGGTGCCGAGGTCGCGAACGGTGGTCCAACCGGCCATCAACGTCTGTCGGGCGTGGTTGGTGGCTCGCGCGACCCGAAGCGCCAGCGGTTCCTTGAGGACCTGGTCGATCCACGGCGTTTCGTTGTAGGGATGAAGTAACAGGTGGGAATGCCCCTCGATCAGGCCGGGCAGCAGGGTCAGGCGCGGCAGCGGAATCCGGCGTCCGCCAGCCAGGTTCGGACCCACCGCGACGATATGGCCGGCCCGAACGGCAACCTGCCAATCCATGTGAAGGGCCTCGCCGTCAAACACCTGGGCCGGCTCGAGTACCACGGTCGCCGTATCCGGGCGGGCTTGGGCGACGCCGGTTGCCACGGGGGCGACGCCGAGCGCCGCTCCAATCAAGAGATATCGCATGGGCATCCTTCTATTGGCCGATCGAGTCGAGCCGCTGATTCCGCGCGGTGGCGGTATCGGAAATCTTGAGGGCCCGGTTGATTCCTGTCGCCCCCGGAATCCCGCTTTCGCCGATGGCTTCTTGCCGCTGCCGGGTGGTGAGTGAGTCAGGAGCCTTGGCCTTCTCGGGCGCCGGCGGCTTGGTGCCACAGGCGGCCAGCCCCATGATCACGACGACAATGAGGTGGAGTCTCATGGTGCGTCCTCCGCCACGAAGGCCAGCCAGTCACCCCGGGGGCTCAGGGCGAGCCGACTAATCGCCCCCGGCACCGCGAGCGTGGCAACGGTAACCCACTCCCCGCCCGGAACCCGCCGGAGCAGGTTCTTCCCCGCCCCCGTCAGGAGGCTGCCGTCCGGGAGCCACACGAAAAAGTCGGCCCCGTCGGGCAATTTGGCGATCGGCGTTCGGGCGGCCGTGACCGGATCGACGTCGACAATCCACCATTCCCTTTCGGCCACCTGATGACTGACGGAGATCTTCTTCAAACCGGGCGAGGGCTGGAGGGCTCGGCCAATGCTCGAGAGGAGCACCTTCGATTGGCCGGTGGCCAAGTCGGCCAGGTGCAAGGTGGCCGGCGATCCCAGGACGAACAGCCCGACCGTGGTCGGACTGAGCCACGCCTGATAGCCGACCGGTTTGATTCGGTCGAAGAGAAGCCGCGGCGCGCCGCCGGCGATCGGGAAGGCCCAGAGCCGCTGGGCCGAATCAGGCTCGACTCGAATCACCGCAATCTCGCCGCTGCCGGGGATAACGCTGGCCGAGTATTCACTTTCCGGCGTCTGGGTCACCGGTGTGGCCCGCCCGGTCGAAACGGTGAGCCGAAAAATGTCGGACTGGGTGGTGCCGTTGGGGCCGCCCGGGAGGGTCGCGGTGTAAAACAGACTCTTTCCATCGGGCGCGAACGA
>JAYVJS010000469.1:0-2091 GCA_043769075.1 Gemmatimonadota bacterium
CTCCGTCTTGTCGAGAGCGTCCTTCAGGTCCTTGAGGCCGACTTTGAGGTCGACGAGAGCATCGTGCAGCGAGCCCCCCCTGAATCGCGCCTTGAGATCGTCAATTCCCATAGGGCGACGAATGTTACCGCCCGGGAGTATCTTTGGGAACTATTCGTCACCGGCGGCTTCGTGCGGACCCTGGCTCTCCTTTCCCTCCTCGCGCCCCTGGCCTCCTGCGGCCTGTCGAGCCGGGGCACCCAATGCGGAATCGCGGCGCTCGCGGGGCCAACGATGCTGCTCGAAGAGTTCACCAAGCCGGGTGCAACCCAGAGTGCCGCCCCCGACCAGATGCCGCCGGTGCTGCCGGTTCGGATGGTGGCCGGCCAGGCCCAACGAGGCTTGGTCGGCCAGACGGACTCCGGATGGGTCGTCGGGGTTGACGGTCCCTTTCCCGACCGGCCGGTGCCTGGGTTTGGGGTTCTCCTCTCGGATCCAATCCTCGGGGTCCAAGGCGTGTTGCTCTACGAAGGCCTCCCGATACCGGGTGCCCCAAAGTTGGGCGCGGTCCACATCGGGGTCTTGGTTGTGCCGCTGATTGGGCTTGAGACTCACACCGCCGGCTTCCAAGACAGCCGGTGCCCCTTGTTCCCCGACTCGCTGAGGCAGTGACCCCTCTCCCCCGAATCGTTCATCTCGCGTCGGGCCGGGAATGGCGGGGAGGCCAGCGGCAGGTTCTGTTGCTGGCGCAGGAGCTCGCCCGGTTCGGCGTCGACCAGCTCGCTATCACCACCCGAGGCAGCCGGCTGGCGACGGAATTGGCCCAGGCGAGCGTCCCGACTCGTGCCGTCGGGTGGCGAGCCGGGCTTTCGCCGAGCGCGCTGGTCGCGGCCGTCGTCGCCAGTCGTTCAGGACCCACGATCATCCACGCCCACGACGCCCACGCGCTCACCCTTGCCGGTTTGGCCTCCGTGGTGACCGGCGCGCGTTTCGTGGTCACCCGGCGGGTCGACTTCCCGCTTCGACGAACCGGATTTTGGGCTCGAGCGTCGGCGGTCATTGCGATCTCCGAAGCGGTCCGCCGGATCCTGATCGCTGACGGCATCGACCCCGGCCGGATCTCGGTGGTCCACTCCGGGATCGACATCGACGGCGCGGCCAAGGTCACAGCCGGCGCCATTCGAGCGGATCTCGGCCTCCCAACCACCGGCCTCCTGGCCGTGTCGGTTGCTGCCTTGGTTGCCCATAAGGACCACCACACGCTACTCAAGGCCGCCGCCCTGCTCCGCAACCGGTTTCCCGACCTCCACTGGGCCATCGCCGGCGATGGGATCCTCCGAGCCGAACTCGAGCGGCAAGCCCGCGAGCTCGGGATCGCAGCGTTCATCCATTTCTTGGGCCACGTTGCCGAACCTCGCCGCCTCATCGCGGCGGCCACCCTGTTCACCCTGAGCTCGATCGAAGAGGGACTCGGCACCTCAATTCTGGATGCGCTGGCCCTCGGGATCCCGGTGGTCGCGACCAGAGCAGGGGGGATTCCCGAGATGCTTGAGGGTGGCGCCGGCATCTTGACCCCCCCGGGCGACCCAGCCGCCTTGGCGGAGGGAATCGCGCAGGTCCTTCAAAGCCAAGAACTTCGGAGCGACCTGGCGGCAAAAGGTCGCCACGCGGTGGCCCAGTTCACCGATCGCGGGATGGCAACCAAGGTCCTCCAGGTGTATCGTTCAGTGTCCTAGAACGTTGGTAGAGAATGATTTACGTCTGTATTCCGAGCCACGACGAGGGTGAGACCGTCGGGCTCGTTTTGTGGAAGGTTCGGAAGGCGTTCGAAGCGCTGGGGCGGGAGTATCACGTCCTGGTGGGCAACGACGGATCGAGCGATCACACCGCCGAGGTGCTCGAGACATACGCCCAGGTCCTCCCACTCACGATTCGGGCCGATCGGACCAGCCAGGGTTACGCCGCGACGGTCGAGGCGTTGCTCCGCCAAGCGCTCGACCTGTCCGATCGGCACAAGCGCGACGGTGCGATTTTGATGCACGCCGATTTTGCCCACGGCCCTGAGTTTCTCGGTGACTTTGCGAAGAAGCTCGACAGCGGAGCCGATTTGGT
>JAYVJS010000470.1:0-2222 GCA_043769075.1 Gemmatimonadota bacterium
CTCCGTCGGACCTTTCGCCAATCCGATGTGGTTGCGCGGTTTGGCGGAGACGAGTTTGCGATCCTCGCCCTGGCGACAGGCGGTGACGACGGGGCAACGATCCAGCGTCGGCTGAACGCGGGTCTCGCGCTGGAGGCCACTCGAGGGGTGGGCCGCTATCCGCTGGGCGTCAGCGTTGGGATGATCGCGTTCGACGGCGGCCTCGAAGAGCCGTTAGGCGCCTTACTGGTCCGAGCCGACGGGGTACTCTATCAGGAGAAGCGGGCCCGGCACCGGGCCCGCCAACTCGTTACGGCCTCGGAGTTGGCAGGTTCTGAAAGAGGGTGACGGAACACGCCAATCCCGGCCCGCCGAATTCGCCGCCAAGCACCGGCACCGCGCCGGGAATCTGGGGGGGGCCCAGGCCACTGGCCGCCGTTTCCGGTGGGGACAGGATGCACCGGCCGGGCAGCAACGCTGACAATGAGTCAGCGATCATTCGTGCGAGGTCCCCGACGGATCGGCCCTGCGTCGGCCCGACGCAGACGAGCACGATGGCGCCGTCCCACGCCCCGGCAATCCGGACCACCGCGACGGATCTCGGACCCGGGAGACCACGCAGGCTACCGGGCGGCAGGAGTTCAACCGTGAGGTTGAATTCCGAGTGCCAGACGCCGGCCACGATGTCCGCTAGATCAGAACTCAGGGCTGCCATGTTTCCCTCGGTTCAGTGGGTGAAGTCTCGGGCCCGTTCCCCAATTGCCCCTACCTCGCTCAAGACCTTCACCCGCTCGGCCTCCGGTAGGTCGAGCCGGTCGAAAACATCGGTCGGCGGGGTTGTTGCCTGGCCTTCCTGTGGCAGTTCGAGACCCTGGGCGGTGCAGAGCGCCTCAGCAGCCCAGATCAGGTGGGCCAACGCACTGACGTCCGGGGCGGCGGTTTCGGGTCGGTGATGGGCCGCGACCGCGCCCCGAACCGAGACCGGCAGCTGCCAACGTTCGAGAACCCGGCCGCCGATACTGCCGTGGTCCATGCCGAGGCGGGTCAGTTCGACGTCGGACCTGGGCACCATCTCGGCTTCCATCGCTTCTTGGACCCCGGCGAAATCTTCCGGGAAGAATTGGTCCACAATCAAGAGGCCCACATCGTGAAGTAGGCCCGCTGTATAGGCTTCCGATCCATCGACTTCGGCATATCGCTTGCTCAATGAAGCGAGACGCTCGGCAACGAGCCCGACTGCGGCAGAGTGTTCCCAATACCGCTTGTGGTCGAGCCGCTGACCAGCCTCACCAAAGGCACGCACAATTCCAACCGCGAGACACAAGGACCGAACGTGGCCCATGCCGAGCCGACTGATGGCCGTCCCGATCGAGGTCACCGGTTCCCCGCGGGAGAAGGCCGCCGAATTCGCGACCCGAAGCAACCGGGCCGTCAGGGAAGGATCCCGCTCGATGATCTGGCCGATGTCGCGGACGCCGGACAGCTCGTTGGCAAGGGCGCGGTGGACTTGGAGGACCAGAACCGGGAGCGTCGGCAACTGCCGCCCACTGGCCAGCAGGGCCTCAAGGGCCGGACGAAACTCGGCTTTTTCGGTGCTCATCCCTGTATCGCTCCAAGACTTGGCAGACTGGGCCGCCTCAAGATGATGCTCCGAGAAACCGATACTCCAGTGCCAGTTGGCACGGCGTAAAGGACTAAAGGCATGCTGGCACTCATTGGCATCATTATCGTTCTCGCATCGGTTCTCGGCGGCTTTACGATCGCCGGGGGCAGCATTCCGTCGCTATTCCATGTGTCCGAGATCATCACCATCCTGGGTACCGCCCTCGGAACGGTCCTGATCTCCACCCCGATCAACGTTCTCAAGGGAATGATCGGGAAGATGGTCTCAGTACTAAAGGGCGCCGGGGTCAAGCCGGCGGTGTACCTCGAACTGCTCAAGATGCTGTATGAACTGTTTCAGATTGCCCGGAAAGACGGCCTGGTGGCGATCGAAGCCCATATTGAAGGCCCCGACAAGAGCGCGGTCTTCAAGAAATACCCCGCGGTATTGGCCAATCACCACGGGATGGAGTTCCTGTGTGACAACCTTCGGTTAGTCCTGGTGGGGAGCGTCCCGCCCCATGACCTCGACAGCCTCATGGACGCGGAAATCGACCTCCATCACCACAATGACGAGGCCATGGCGGGGGCGTTGCAGAAGGTCTCCGATGCCCTCCCAGGCATCGGGATCGTGGCGGCCG
>JAYVJS010000471.1:0-7314 GCA_043769075.1 Gemmatimonadota bacterium
TTCCGTCCGGACCGCTGGGCAACCGCTGGACCCAGCACTAGTTCGACATGAAGCTGGTGAACCCCGCCAACAAGCGGAAGTATTCCGTCATCGTGGTGGGATCGGGGCTGGCCGGCGCATCGGCCGCGGCCTCCCTCGGCGAACTCGGGTACCAAGTTCGGTGCTTCTGCTTCCAGGATTCGCCCCGCCGGGCCCATAGCATCGCGGCCCAAGGCGGGATCAACGCCGCCAAGAACTACCAAAACGACGGCGACAGCGTCTACCGGCTCTTTTACGACACCATCAAGGGCGGCGACTTCCGGGCCCGCGAGGCGAACGTGTACCGGCTGGCCCAAGTGTCGGCCGATATCATCGATCAGTGTGTGGCCCAAGGGGTGCCGTTTGCCCGTGAGTACGGGGGGCTCCTGTCCAACCGGTCGTTCGGGGGCGCCCAGGTGTCCCGGACCTTCTACGCCAGAGGCCAGACCGGCCAGCAGCTGCTGTTAGGCGCCTACAGCGCACTCGAGCGGCAAATCGCGGCCGGGTCGGTGACCATGGTCCCGCGGACCGAGATGCTCGACCTTGTCATTACCGATGGGCGCGCCACCGGCATCGTGACCCGTGACCTGGTGAGCGGGGCCATCGAGTCGCACCTCGCCGACGCCGTGGTGCTCGCCACCGGCGGGTACGGCAACGTGTTCTACTTGTCCACCAACGCCAAGGGCAGCAACGTCAGCGCCACCTACCGGGCCTACAAGCGGGGCGCCGCGTTTGCCAATCCGTGCTATACCCAGATTCACCCCACCTGTATCCCGATGAGCGGCGACTATCAATCAAAGCTCACCTTGATGAGTGAATCGCTCCGGAACGACGGCCGGGTCTGGGTCCCGAAGGCGTCGGGCGATAAGCGAGCCCCGGCCGATATCCCAGAGGCCGAACGCGACTATTACCTCGAGCGGAAGTACCCGAGCTACGGCAACCTCTCGCCCCGGGACATCGCCTCCCGGGCCGCCAAGGAAGCCTGCGACGAAGGGCGGGGCGTCGGGGACACCGGGCTTGGCGTCTATCTCGACTTCGCCGATGCGATCAAGCGGTTGGGCGAACCCAAGATCCGGGAGCGGTACGGCAATCTGTTCGACATGTACGAACGGATTACCGGCGAAAACCCGTACCGGCTCCCGATGCGGATCTTTCCCGCGGTCCACTACACGATGGGCGGGCTCTGGGTCGATTACAACCTGATGAGCACCATCCCCGGCCTCTTCGTGTTAGGCGAAGCCAACTTCTCCGACCACGGCGCCAACCGACTCGGCGCCAGTGCCCTGATGCAGGGCCTGGCCGACGGGTACTTCGTGATCCCGTACACGATCGGCAACTACCTCGCCCAGCTCAAACCCGGAGACGGACAGGCCCGCATCGACGAGGCCAAAGCGACGGTTGCCGGGGTCACCGAACGGACCCAACGGCTACTTGGGGTCAACGGGGCGCGGAGTGTCGACTCGTTCCACCGGGCGTTAGGCAAGATCATGTGGGACCACTGCGGGATGGCCCGATCGGCCGGCGGCCTCCATCAGGCCATCAAGCAAATCCCGGAACTCCGGGCCGAGTTTTGGTCATCCGTCCGCGTGCTCGGCCGCGGAGAGACCTTCAATCAGTCGCTCGAAAAGGCCGGCCGGGTGGCCGATTTCCTCGAATTCGGCGAGTTGATGTGCCGGGACGCGCTCCACCGCGACGAGTCGTGCGGCGGACATTTCCGGACCGAGTACCAGACCCCCGACGGCGAGGCGAAGCGAGACGACGAGCACTTCTGCTACGTGGCCGCCTGGGAGTTCCAGGGCGAGGACAAGGCGCCGGTGATGCACCGGGAAAACCTCACCTTCGACAACGTCAAGCTCGCCACGAGAAGCTACAAGTGAAAGTCACCCTCCGGGTCTGGCGCCAAGCCGGGCCGCACGCGCCGGGCCGGTTCGAGACCTACCAGGCCGATCAGGTCAGCCGGGACATGTCGTTCCTCGAAATGCTGGACGTGGTCAACGAGGACTTGATCGGGAAGGGTATCGAGCCGGTGGCGTTCGACCATGATTGCCGCGAGGGCATTTGCGGCAGCTGCAGCATGGTGATCGACGGCGTGCCCCACGGGCCGCACAAGGCGACCACCACCTGCCAGCTCCATATGCGGTCGTTCCAGGACGGAGACCAGATCACGGTCGAACCGTTCCGCGCCAAGGCGTTCCCGGTCATTCGCGATCTCTCCGTTGACCGGAGCGCGCTCGATCGGATCATTCAGGCCGGCGGCTTCGTCAGCGTCGCCACGGGCAACGCCCCGGACGCCAACGCGATCGCAGTCCCCAAGGAGCAGGCCGACCGGGCCATGGATGCCGCCCAGTGCATCGGATGCGGGGCCTGCGTCGCCGCCTGCCCGAACGCCAGCGCCATGTTGTTCACCGCCGCGAAGCTCAGCCACTTGAGCCTGTTGCCGCAGGGCCAACCGGAGCGCTATCGTCGGGCCCTTGGGATGGTGACCCGGATGGACATCGAGGGATTCGGCGGATGCACCAATTTCGGCGAGTGCCAAGAGGCCTGCCCGAAGGAAATCGGGGTCTGGACTATTGCCCGGATGAACGGGGACTTCCTCAAAGGGTCGGCGACCGCCCGGACCGAACCCGCCCGAGGCGGTGACTGAAGGTCGGCCACGTCAGGGCGGGGCCGCCACCTCGTTGTTATCATCGTACCATGACTTCATTCCATCGCCTGGCCTCCGCCGCCTTTTTGCTGTCGCTTGGGTGTTCAACCGAACCGCCGCCTCCACCGCCTCCAGCCGGACCGGCCGTGAGCCTGGCCATCGTCGGCGGGAACAATCAGAAGAGCGTTGCCGACGCCGAACTTCCCGTTCTGCTTCGGGTCGCCGCCACCCGTGCGGGGGCCCAGTCGGCGGCGCAGGCCGTGCTGTGGGAGGTGGTGTCGGGCGGGGCGACTCTCGCCGGGGCAACGCCGACCGATGCCGGGGGCATTTCCTCGGTCCGGGTCAAGCTGGCGAGCGCCGGCGCCGTCACGATTCGGGCCCAGCTTGACACCGCCAAGGTCACCTTCAACCTAACGGCCGTCAGCTCGAGCACCGGGCCGGTGTTGGTCGGCGAAGTCCCAATCCCACCCCAGTACGGCATCCACGATACCTTCGTTCGCGACGGGATCGCCTTTGTGTGCGCCTGGAACTCCGGCGTCATCATTTACGACGTCGGCAACGGCCGGAAGGGCGGGTCGCCGTCCAATCCGGTCGAGATCAGTCGGCTGGTGACCAACGACAACGCCGTGCCGGGCGGCGCGGCGGTCCACAATGCCTGGTGGTTTCATAACCCGGTATCGGGTGAGAAGAAGTATCTGTTCGTCGGTCAAGAAGGCCCAGCAACGCTGCCAAGCCTGGCATCGGGCGACCTTCACGTGGTCGACGTCTCGAACTTGGCGGCCCCCGTTGAAGTGGCCTCGCTCCGGATTCCGGGGGCCGGCGTCCACAATCTCTGGATGGATGAAGGCAAGCAGTTGCTCTACGCGGCGTTCTACAATGGCGGCGTCGTTGCGCTCGATGTCTCCGGGACGCTCACTGGCGACCTCACCCCGCGGATCAAGGCCCAAGTGCAACCCGGAGGCGCCGACAACACCTTCGTCTGGGGCGTCATGCTTTCAGGCGGGGCGTTGTGGGTCAGTGACTTCCTGAGCGGGTTTTGGAAGCTCGACCCGACCACACTGGCAACGTTAGGCGGCGGGAACAACGTCCCCGAGCGGTGGGGGTCCGATCTCTGGGTCCACGGCCAATACGGCTATACCGGCACCTGGGGTGGCAGCGCCCGCAATGGCGCGTTCGGCAACACCGTCAAGATTTGGCAGCTGGCCGGTGCCGGGCCGGTCTTGGTGGACTCGCTCCGGATCGAAGACGTGCGGACCATCAGCGATGTCGCCGTAACGGATGATGGGAAATGGCTGGTGGTGACGGCCGAGCGTTTGGCCAACCAAGGACTCTACCTGTACGACTTGGCCGACCCGGCCCGGCCGGTGCTGGCGGGCAGTGCCTTGGTGCCGACCGGTCTTCACACCGGCGAGGTGGCCAGGATCGGCGGTCGATTGTACGTCTTCGCGGCCAAAAATCCGGCGGAGCCGGCCCTTCAGGTGTACGACATCACCCGCTAACCGGTGACCTTGAACCTGCCGCTCGCCACGACTTTACCGCCGTAGGCGCAATCGACCCGATAGTCGCCGGGCTTCCATGACCCAGGGGCCTGGCGACCCCAGCCGATTTGGTTGTACCAGTTGGTGGCGTCGGACTTGATTCGATTCTCCAGGCCGAAGTTCGCGATCACCCCGCCCGATTGGTCGAACGTGGTACAGTTGAGCGGAACGTAGAGCTCCCGCCGCGGCGCATCGAGATCGAGCCAGACTTCGGTATTGATGAAGCGCACCTGCGAAGCAATGAACGAGCCATCGTAGACCCGCTGGGTCTGGGGCGGGATCGTCGACCCGCTCTCGAAGAATCGAATGCTACGGGGCCGGATCGTCGTACGAAACTCGGAGCCGGCCGTCGTCTCCCGGACCTCGAATGGCTTGAGGGTGGATCTGAATCCACCAACCAGCCGGACGAGCAGGATGGCAGCCGCCAGGGCGGCCGCGCCGCCTAGGACGTACTTCCGAACCCGGGGCGAGGTCGGCAAATGCGGTTTCGGAACCTTGAGATGGAATCCGCTCTCGGTGCTCTCGACCAGCGGACCGGATTTCTTGGCGGCGGCAATCCCGAATTCCGTCTGGGGTGCCTGGGACGCGGCAGTACCCAGCAATGACTTGATCGTGCGAACCAACTCGGCGACATGATGCCCCAAATCCGGCGTCAGAGCGTCGAGCCAATGACGGGTCCGAAGGTGGAACTCCATCGCGCCATCGGGCATCACGTTTTCAATCCGGAACGGCACCACGATGGCGCCTTTGCGAATCGCGGCGTCGACCTCGTTCACGACGTGGCCTGATCGATTGGCACTCGCGGAGAACACCAGCACGAGGGCTCGGGACGTGGCGATCGCTTCGACGATCACTTGGGCCCACACGTCGCCCGCTCGGATGTCCCGAGGCGCGATCCAACAGCGGACCCCATTCGACTCGAGAGCGTTCACCACGGCCAGTGCCGTGGCTTGGTCGTGACTCGAATAGGAAATGAATACATCGTGGGCCATGGGGTCCTAGAATATCCCGTTTTCCCTCCACCGCAACCGGGCGACCGAGGGACTTGACGGGATCTCACCGATCACGCCAATTCCCCCCATGCCCCCGCACCCACCAAAACCCAGGTTGGCCTTTCGGGTCGGCGTCGTCGGACACCGATGGGATAAGCTGGCGCCCGGTTCCCTGGAACACGCCGTCGCCCGCGAGGGTGAGCTCGGAGCCGCCGTTCGGGGCGTCCTCCTCGCGATCAGGGAGCAGCTCGATACGATCGGCGCGAACCCCCTCAACGGGTATGCCGAGCCAACCCCGCAAGGCCCGGAACTCTTGGTGGTGTCGGGGTTGGCCGAGGGGGCTGACCGGATCGTCGCGAACCAAGGACTCGCCGCGGGCTGTGCGCTCTGGGCGGTCCTCCCGTTCGGCCGGGCTCGATATGCCGAAGATTTCGATGGCCGTTGGATGGCTCCCTCCTGGTCTCGGCCCGGCGCCGACGCTGACTTCGATCGGCTCCTTGGCCTAGCCTCCGGGTCAGTCGTCATGGACGGCCAGCCGGGCCAGTTCGACGCCTATGAGCCACTCGGCCGGGCAGTCCTGAACCACTCCGACGTGCTGATCGCCATTTGGGACGGCGCAACCGGCCGAGGAGCAGGGGGAACGGCGCACCTCTTGATGGCGGCCCGACGAGAGGAAATCCCGATCGTCCGAGTTGACCCAGGGGCTCAAATCGAGGTTTGGCTCGAAGACATGCGAGACCCCGACCACGGGCGGGAGAAGAGGCTCAGTCGGCTCGAGCGCCGGATCGCAGATCTGGTGTTGCCCCCAGAGCAAGCGGGCTTAGTACCTCGAACCGAGTGGAACGGCCGAGAGGCGTTCTTCGCCGAACGCCCGGTCGCCGGACATCTTGGCACCGCGTACAAGGCTCTCACCGGTTATCTCGGCTCACTCCACGGTCCCGTGGCCCCGATCTTGGCCCCAACCTTCCTGGCCTGGTTCGCGGCCTTCGGTCACTTGTTCCAGCGTCGGCTGCCCGCCGACTTCACCGCCACGACCCGCCGGGCGTGGGAAGCTCAATGGGCGACCCTCGATCCGGCCCTCAGCACGCCGCTGATCGACCGACTTGCCCCAGTGCACGGATGGCTCGACTATCTGGCCACCTACTACGCGGATCGCTATCGGTCCGCCTTCACCATGGTGTTCAGTCTGGCGTGGATTGCCGCCGTCGCAGCCGTGATCGGGTTCGTGGCCGAGGTTCAGGAGTGGGGAACCTCCCATATCTGGGCCTGGGTCGAGCTCCTCGTCATCGGCGGAGTGGTGGCTTTGACCGTCGGTGGCAAGCAACGACGGCTTCACGAGCGCTGGATCGACTACCGGCTCCTGGCCGAGCAGGTCCGGCACCTGACCTTCCTATGGCCGCTTGGCGTCACTGGAGGCAACGCCCGGCTCTCCGCCAATCCGTGGAGCGACGACCCCCGGGTCCGCTGGACCGGATGGTACTACCGAGCCTTGGTGCGCGAACTCGGATTCGGCGCAACCAGCTACTCGCCGTCACACCTCGCCGCCTGCCGTCGCCTCCTCCGCGATCTCGAAATCCAAGCCCAGCGAAACTACCATGATCGGAACGCGGCCCGGCTCGAGCATCTGGCCCAGGTCATCCGGCGCCGGACCGAATGGCTGTTTGGCGCCGCCGCCGTGACCGCCGCTCTCCATGTCCTGCACCTGAGCGAAACCTTCCTCTACTCTGCCACGCTCACCGTGCTATCCGTCTTCTTCCCGTCGCGAGCCGCGGCACTCCATGGCTGGGCCGGCCACGCCGACTTCCACGCCGCGGCCCTCCGGTCGGCCGAGGTTGAACTCCGGTTGGAAGAAGCGGAACGGGCGATCGACGGGCTGGTCGAGGTCTCGACGGCAACCCTCGGGCCGATGGCCCTGGCCGCGGCCCGGGCGATGGAAGCCGAATTGGGGAGCTGGCGGGCGACTTCGCTGAGCCGCCCGCTGGAGCGAGTCTAGGGCCAGAGCTGATCGACATAGTGGGGCAACATCCGGCGCCACCACGGCCAATCATGATTGACGTCCTGGCCCCACAAATCCAGGGTATGCCGAATGCCCTTACGGTGGAGCAGCTCTGACAACCGCCGA
>JAYVJS010000472.1:0-3386 GCA_043769075.1 Gemmatimonadota bacterium
GGCGTGCCCGGACCCGACGTACCACCCCGCCCAGGGACCGAGCTGCGGCACCCCGCCCTTGTACCAGAGTCCCTGCGAACTCACCCCCGGAATCGCCCCGATCCCCGCCCCCGCCGACATCGGGATCATGGCCCGGTGGGCCGGATGGTTCATGGCCGCGAGGGCCAACTGGTGTTCGGCGCTGGACGAACAACCGATCGTCCCGACCCGGCCGTTGGACCACGGCTGCGCCGCGATCCAACTGAGGGCGTCGTAGCCGTCGGTCCGGGCCCCGGCCAAGAACCGATGGGTGCCCTCGGACCATTCGGTTCCCCGCTCGTTCTGGATCACCAACGCGTACCCTTCGCGGACCAGGCGGCTGAACACCGGAGCGCCGACCTCGCCTTCCTTGAGGTAGGGCGTGCGGATCAGGACGGTGGGCAGCCGGTCGCCGGCCTTCGGCCGAATCACCGCGGTCGAGAGCCGGACTCCGTCTCGCATCGGCACCATGATCATCCGTTCCATCGTGGCGATACCGGCGACGCCCATTCGTTGGAGCAGGTCGGCGCGCTGGGCATGCGCGGTGGAAGCGGCCGTGACGCCGAGCAGGACGGTGGTGGACCAGATCCGAGACATCGGCACTCCTTTGTCGATGAACTAGTGCTGACGGAGAACGACCGGATGAACGTCGACATCGCGGCGTGGATCATAACGCAACGCCGCCCGGTCGATCACCCGGCCACCCTGGATCACCATTACGATGTTTCGGGTGTCGCTGATCCGCTCTGACGGGTTGCCACGAACCAAGAGCAGATCGGCTGCCTTGCCAGGCTCGATCGTGCCCCACTCGGCCTCGGCCCGAACCAGCCGGGCCGCATTCCGGGTGGCCAGCGAAATGACGTCCAGCGGCTTGAGCCCCGCCTCGACCAGCAACTCGAGCTCCCGCTGGAGCCCCTCGCCGTAGTAGTCCCCGGGATACGGTGCATCCGTCCCGGCAGCGAGCAGGACCCCGGCGTCGAACATCCGCTTCACGTTCCGGCCCGCGGTTGTGAGCCCCGCCGCAATCCGACTGATCCGGGCGGTATCGAGCCCGGTCGCCGGCTTGGTGCCAAACTCTCGGATCTGCCGTTGATAGGTCGGCGACAGCATGTCTCGAAGCAGCGGCTGCTCCAAGAAGGACATGTCCTTGAACCGGCGCCGCGAAAAGCTCTCGTACACGGCCAAGGTCGTCATCGACGCCGTACCGTGATCCGCCATGTAGCGAATGGTTTCGTCGGTCATCGGGAGTGTCGCGGCATGGGCAAACGCGGCGATCCCCGTTTGGGCTTCTGCCAGCGTGCCATTCCGTTGCCACACGTCGGCAAGGACCCGAATCGAGTCCCGGGTGGCCGCGTCGACCACCGCCTTGACCATTTCGGTCGATAGCCCGCCATAGGCTTTGATAAATGTGGCGCCCGCCTCCTTCATCTGATGGACGAAGTGGGCGGCCTGGTCCACGGTGCCGATTGCCCCAGAGATGTCGGGCCAGAGCGGCTTCGGACCGTCGAGCACGAGCCCGGTGTAATAGATCCGCGGCCCGGCCAGCCGCCCGCCCCTGATCTCGTCGCGAAGCTGTTTCACGTATGAGGTCACGTCACCCGGATCGAGAACCGTGGTCACGCCATTGTATAGGAGTGCCCCCATGGTAAGCCGGTAGCCCAAATAGTCGGCCGATTCGCCGTCCCAGCCGCCGCCGAGATGGGTATGCATATCGGCCAGGCCGGGTAGGATAGACATCCCGCGCCCTTCGACGATCCGAGCGCCGGCGGGGACCTTCACACCGGCCCCCGCCTCGGCAATCGTGGTCCCGCGGACGATCACCGTCGCGTTCTCGACCGGCGCTCCGCCCCGGCCATCGATGAGGCGGACGTGGACGACCGCGACCGGCTGTTGGATCAAGAGCAGGCTAGCGCTGAGAGCAAATAGCATGGGCATCGTGATGCTCGGGTTAGTGGTTCATTCGCTTGCTGAGCTCGACGTACGACGCAATCGAGAAGAACACCGGCTCCCCGGTTGTCTGAGCGCTGGCTTGCCCCCGGAGCTTGCCGCCGACGAGCCGGAGGTCTAGAGCCACCGAGTGCGGAGTCCAACTCGCGTCCGGCGTCGGAATCGTCCCGGCAAAGCGGCCCGAGAGCACCCCGCCGCGCCAGCCGACATCGTTGAGCAAGCCTTCGAGTTGCTCGTCCTGATCGGCGCCGATCCGGACTTTAAGGTCGCCATCCGCTTCGACCACCAGTCGGAACGGAACCGTCTTCTGCCAGGTCCGCAGGGTTCCCTCCCACTGGCCGATCAACTCAGGCGTTGGGGCAAATGTCGCCGGGGCGGGCCGGGCGGCTTTGGCCCGATCGGCCTTGAGCGCCAGCGCGTACTTCGGGAGCAACACCGCGGCAATGTCCTCGGCAATGACAAACGGATTCCCGCCGCCATTGGTCAACGCGACGATGGCCAGGTTCTCGGTCGGAAAGATGTTCAAGATCGTGGCCACGCCCGGCATACCCCCGCTGTGCTCCACCACGTTGTAGCCGTGCGAGTCGGCGTGGTAGACCCAGCCGAGCCCATATGACGTCGTCGAATCGCCGAAGGCGTTCTTGGCATAGGGACGATGCATGGCATCAATAGTCGAGTCGGGCAGGATCGGTCGTTGATCGGGTAGGTGGTCCTTGAGATGGAACATCCCAAACCGGACCAAGTCGTGGGCGCTGGAGTAGACCGCCGACCCGCCGTTGTGATCGAAGGTATAGAACGGCACCGGCCGGCCGTGCCGGTCGTACCGCTCGGCGACGTAGGCCTCGAGCCCGGGGCCGATATCGATCGAGGTACGGGTCATGCCTAACGGGAGGAAGACTTCCTGCCGCATGAAATCGGCAAAGGAGAGACCCGAGGTCCGGCTGATCAGGTAGTCGACGATCCCGAACCCCAGATTCGAGTACTGAAAGGTCTCGCCCGGAGCCGACACCAGGATTCCGTACCGAGCGATGGTTTCGTCCATGCTCGGCGGATGGCGGTTTTCATTGGCGTAGAAAAACTGATAGTGGAGCGGCAATCCGGCGGTGTGGCTCAAGACTCGCCGCACCGTGGCGCCGGCAGCGGCGCCCGCCAGGCCGGTGAGCTTGCCGGCGCCGAGATAATCGTCGGCGGGTCGGTCGAGGTTGATCTTGCCCCGCTCGGCTTGGATCATCAGGCCGGTGGCCGTAATCGGCTTCGAGATCGAGGCCAGCGAAAACATCGTGTGCTGGGTGGCCGCGATCATCTTTTCCCGGTTGGCCCAGCCAAAGCCTTGCTCCCAAATGATCTTGCCGTCCTTGGCGACGGCCACGGCCATGGCGGCGCCGCTGACCCGAACGAGCTGCCGTTCGATGGAGTCGCGA
>JAYVJS010000473.1:0-3694 GCA_043769075.1 Gemmatimonadota bacterium
TCGTAGACGTCGACGAAGTAGCCGAGCGCCGCAACCAGGACGGCGAGCCGAATGTTTTTGGACGAGGTCAAGGCTTATGGGGTGGGTGTGATGGCCGCGGAAACCAGCCGGATGAATTCGTTGACCTTGCCGTTGTCGAACCACCGAATGACGGCCACCAAGTCATGGTCAGGGTCGATCCAGATGACGTTGCCCCCGGCGCCGAGGGCAAAGAAGCTCGATGCCGAAGCGGCGGGGTACTGCTTTCGGTCGGTGTTAAGCCACCACATGAAGCCGTACACGGGCCGAAGCGGGGTCGGCTCGAGTGCCTGGGTGATCCACCGCTTCGACACCAATTGCTTCCCGTCCCAGTTGCCACGGCGGGCCATCAGGAGTCCGAACCGGGCGTGATCCAGGGTGTTGGCCCAGAAACCCGCTCCCCAGTGGCCGCCACCACTCACCGATGGCATCTGGGTACCGCCGATGTCGGCGAAGGCGTTGAAGTACCCGTGCCAGACCCAGCTTCCTGACATCCCGATCGGATCGGCCACCCCTTCCTTGAAAACCTCGGGGAGCGGTCTCCGAAACAACCGCAACAACGACAGCGCTAGGCGGTTGACCCGAACGTCGTTGTACTCCCAGGTGGAACCGGGTTTGGTCAGGGCTCGATCATAGCCCAGCCGCCGGTCGGCGACATCGGGCTTGTCCCAGAGGGTGCCTTCCCACTCGCTGGTTTGGTTTAAGTGCATCCGCCAGGTGATGCCGGCATTGTGAGGGCTGTCGAATCCGCCATCACGAATGAGGGTGCCTTCGGGGGCATCGAGGTTCGGGATCAGGCCTCGGTCGTAGGCCAACCCCGCGACGGTCGAGAGGTAGCTTTTTGCCACACTGAAGGTCATGTCGACCTGGCCCGTGTTGCCCCACTCGGCGAGCAGGTATCCGTTCTTGATGATGACGCCGTTGGTCTGGGCTCGGTCCTTCGCCGGGCCAACGATGGCAGGGTAGGGTTCCTTGGCTGTGTTGATCTTGAGCTGGGCGGCGATGTCGGTCGGCCACCCGATGTCGGCCGACTGGGCAAACGCGACGGCCGCCACGAGCCTCGCCGAGTCGAGGCCGACCTGGGCCGCGGGACGCCGCTCCCACGTGTTCCGGGGAGGAAAGTAGCGGTCGGTCTGGGCCGCCGCCGCACCGGGCGTCCCCACCGCGACCAGCAGAAAAAGGGTTCGGTGGAGCATGCAATCGCTTCGAAGGGGCCGAGGAGAATATACGCCGACCTGGACGGGTCCGCGCCCCGCCAGCCTAATCGGTTCTTCACCTCGATCTCATAGTTGGCATTTGACAAGGGCGCCGTAGCGGCGCACTATCCCCGGCATCCGCCAATTTGAAAGTGGGGTCTTGTGAAGATCTACGGCTCGGATGCACTTCGGAACGTGGCGTTTGTCGGTCATGGTTCCTCGGGTAAGACCACCCTCGTTGACGCCCTCGCTTTTGTCGCCGGATCTACCAAGCGCCACGGATCGATCAAGAGCGGTACGACGCTCACGGACACCTCAGCCGATGAAGTCGAACGAAAGCACTCCATCGACCTGGGCCTCGGGTTCGCCGAGTGGATGGGCACCAAGATCAATCTGCTCGACACCCCCGGCCTGCTCGACTTCTACGGCGAGGTTGCTGCCGCGCTGTCGGTCGCGGATGCGGCGGTCGTGGTCCTTTCGGGAACGAGTGGCGTGGAGGTGGGCACCGAGCGGGTGTGGGAACACTGTGACCGTCTCCACCTGCCCCGAATTCTCTTCGTGTCCCAGATGGACAAGGAGCATGCCAGGTTCGAACGGGTTTTCAACGACATCAAGGAACATCTGAC
Source organism: Gemmatimonadota bacterium (assembly GCA_043769075.1). Taxonomy (GTDB): domain Bacteria; phylum Gemmatimonadota; class Gemmatimonadetes; order Gemmatimonadales; family GWC2-71-9; genus SHZU01. The sequence continues at coordinate 1,841 of JAYVJS010000473.1, forward strand.
ACCGAAGGTCCTTCCGGTGGAAGTCCCGGTGGGCGATGGGGCGGCCTTCACCGGGATCCTCAACTTGTTCACAGGCACCTGTCAGATGTTCAAGGCGGGGGCCAAGGATGAGTACGACGAGGGCCCGGTCCCGCCGCAGTACCAGGAACTGTTTGCCCGTTACACCGATCAGTTTACCGAAGCGGTTGCCGCCACCGACGAGCGGCTGATCGAGAAGTACCTCGCCGGCCAGCCGCTGACCCGCGACGAGGTGGTTCCGGCCATGAAGAAGGCGATCCTGGCCGGCGACATCGTCCCGCTCTTCTGTGGAAGCGGGGAGCGCCTCTTTGGGGTCCGTACGTTGCTGACGGAGATGGTGGAGTTGTTCCCGTCGCCGCTTGAGGTCGCGCGGCCGGCTGATGGCCCCCTCGTGGGTCGGGTGTTCAAGATCGTCTCCGAGCCTCACGTTGGCGATGTGAGCCTGTTCCGGCTCTATGCCGGGCAAGTGAAAACCGGCGAAGAGGTCTGGAACCACGAGCACAGCGTGGCCGAAAAGCTCAGCCATCTCTCCGTCCGGCAGGGCCGGGAACGGATCGACGTGGCGGAGCTGTTTCCGGGCGACATTGGCGCCGTGGCCAAGCTTCGGGATACCCACACCAACGACACCTTCTGCCGCCGGGATCATCCGGTCCATCTCGATCCGATCGATTTTCCGGAGGCCGAGGCGACGGCCGCGGTGGTGGTCAAGGTCCGGGGCGAGGAGGACAAGCTCGCGGCCGGGCTTCACCGGCTGCACGAGGAAGACCCCACGTTTCATTTCGAGTACAGCTCGGAGTTGGGACAAACGCTGATCCACGGCCTCGGCGAGCGCCATTTCGAAATCCTGATGGGCCGCCTCGAGAAAAAGCACGGGGTGCATGCCGAGTTGGCCCGCCCGAAGGTGGCCTATCGCGAAACGATCCGGGCCACCGCCGAAGGGCAAGGCAAACACAAGAAGCAGTCCGGCGGGCGGGGCCAGTACGGCGACTGCTGGATTCGATTGTCGCCCCGGCCCCGTGGCGCCGGGTACGAGTTCGCCAACGGCATCGTCGGTGGCGTCATCCCCGGGAAGTTCGTTCCCGCTGTCGACCGGGGCATCCAGGAAGCCGCCGCACGAGGAACCCTGGCCGGCTACCCTTTGGTCGACTTTCGAGCCGAGTGCTACGATGGGAGCTACCACGATGTCGACTCAAACGAGATGTCGTTCAAGATGGCCGGCATCTTGGCGTTTCGGAACGTCGCCCCGAAGACCCGACCAGTTCTCCTCGAGCCGGTTATGGAGGTGGACGTCTTCACGCCCGATGAAATGATGGGGGACGTTCTGGGTGATTTGAGTCCCCGCCGGGCCCACATCGTGGGAACCGAGGCGGTCGGTCGGTTGGCAAAGATCAGCGCACTGGTGCCACAAGCGGAGCTGTACCGGTATTCGACGGCGCTCCACTCGCTGACCCACGGACGAGGGGCCCACCGGGAGCAGGTTTCACGGGTATGCGGAGGCGCCGGCCGAGGTTGCCGCCCGGGCGGCGGCCGAAAACAAAAACAGCGGCCGCCAGGGCGACGAATGACGGCCGGGCGCACGCCCCGTGGCCGGCCGCTGCTGATCGCGGTGGTTGGAGGCTCGGGTTCGGGGAAGACGACCGTGTCGCGGGGCATTTACGATCAGTTGGGGTTCGATGCGGCCTTCGTTGATCAAGACGCCTACTACAAAGATCTGAGTCACCTCCCCTTAGAACAGCGAGTCGCCGTCAATTTCGACCACCCCGATGCGTTCGACACCGACCTGCTGGTGGCCCACCTTGAAGCGCTCCGATCGGGCCAGCCGATCGACAAGCCGAC
>JAYVJS010000474.1:0-3975 GCA_043769075.1 Gemmatimonadota bacterium
GAGGTAGTCTCGCACTCCATAAATGACGGTGTGACGGCCGAGCGGGCCCGCAAAGACATAGCCGATCGCCGCGCTGTCGACGGATCGAAGGACTCGCCATCGGGCCTTCCCCGATCGCAGCCAGAGGGTATCGCCACCTCGCATCGCCGTGGCAAACCCGGCCGCCTCCAGGGAGTCGATCGCGGTGCCGAAATGGAACGAGAAGTCATCGAGGGCGGTTGCCAATCCTGGGTCAGACAAGATCTGTTCGTTCGACACTACCGGATAGAATCCGATCAACGTCGGTCCCGTTACCGGTACCCAGGCAGAGTCCGGGGTGGTTGCGAAACCCGAGTCGCCGGCCGCCGTGGTGGAACTGGAGCCGGCCAGGTTGGCAGCCGGCCGAGTGCATCCGCCAAACGTGACGATCGGGAGCAGGGCAGCCCAAAGGCGGCGTGAGGTCATCGGTCGGTGTTGCGGACCCCGACAACGATCGTTGGGGGGAGCATCGCGGTCGAGGCGTAGAAACGGGCAAGTGCTGCCGTGGTTTCGTGCAGGGACTGACCGTCAAGCAAGATCAGGAGCGGATAGCGTTCGGTGTTCAACGGGCACCCCGAGGGCAGGGATACGTCGAAGACCCGGGTTTCGGCGAGCGCTTTGGAGGGGACCCGAAACGACTGGCCGATGGTGATGGGGGTGCCAATTGAGTCCTGTGCGAATGCCGAGGTCGGCGCGGCAAGCACCAGGCCAGCGAAAAGAAACTGGGACCGCGCCGATCGCGTAGAGAAAGCAAGTCCTCATTCGGCAAGGCACAATGCGTCACGCGCTTCCACTCTTCCTCGCGGGGGTCGCCATGGTAGCGATCCCTCCCCTCGCGCTCCAGGCACGGTTAGTCGCGCAGGCACCGCTGGTCCTGCCGAAACAGAGCCCGCGCGCCTCAGTCACCCAGACCGTGGGTCTGACCGCCGTGAGCATCACCTACGACCGGCCGGCAATCAATGGGCGGCCGGTGTGGGGAACACTGGTGCCCTTTGATAGTGTCTGGCGGGCCGGTGCCAACGAGAACACGGTCATCGAGTTCAGTTCGCCGGTACGGCTCGGCGGCCAGGTGGTTCGGGCCGGGCGGTACGGCCTCCACATGATCCCCACCCGGGGGCTGTGGACCGTCATTCTCAGCAAGCAAGCCAATGCCTGGGGAAGCTTCAGTTACGACCCCAAGGAGGACGCCATTCGCCTGACCGCCGCGCCAACGGCCGGCGACCTGCAGGAGCGGCTGGCCTATACCTTCGATTCGCTGACGGATTCCTCGGTTGTTGCGACGCTTCGGTGGGAGAAGCTGGCGGTGCCGATTGCGATCCAGGTGGACACCAAGGCGGTGGTCGCCGATAGTATCCGGGAGCAACTCCGCGGGCTGGGCCGGTTTTCCTGGCAAACCTGGAGTCAGGCAGCCGCATGGAGCACCGCCAACGACACCAACTCCGACGAGGCATTGGCTTGGATCGACCGGTCAATCCAGATGAACGAGACCTTCGCGAACCTACAAATCAAGGCGACGTTGCTCGACAAACGAGGTGACCGAGCGGAAGCGGCGGCTGTTACCCAACGCTCTCTGGCCGTCGCCACCGAGGTGGAGGTGAACAACTACGGTTATGGATTGGTCGGCCAAGGCAACGTCGACTCCGCGATCGTCATCTTCAGGAGGAACGTGGCCACGTACCCGAGGTCGTGGAACACCTACGACAGCCTGGGTGAGGCGTACGCCACCAAAGGCGAGAAGAAGCTGGCGATCGAGAACTACTCCAAGGCGCTCGCCTTGACCCAAGACGCCACGCAGCGGAGGCGGATCGAGCGGGTGTTGGCGGGTCTGCGTTAGCCGGCGACGGGGGTCGTCGCTCGACCAGGTCCGTGCCGTGGACGCCGCCCGTTCGACCTTCTCGTTGGGTTTGGGTGGGGGCCTCGCAGGGCCCCGACGCCTAACAAGTGGCGGGGCCAACTGGGGCCTCGTGACCAAGCTCGTGGCTTCGTTGCGGCCCAATTTGAGGGCCGGCCGGTTGGGATGGTTGTCCTCACCCACGCGGCTGACTTCTATTCGTTTAGCCAGACTTAGCGGAGCGCCAAATGGTGGCGAGACGACTTCACGATCGAGTCCACATGGTCGCCACGCTGATCGCGGTTGTCTCTTTCAGTTCCTCGAGCCTCAGTGCCAGTATGCGGGTTCGTCGTTTCAAAATCGGCGAGCTACCTGCAGTCGATGTCCGTTACGTTGTGCGGCATGGCACGACCAACGTGCTGCGTTCAGAAACATTCCTTGGCATTCACCGACCCGATCGGCCGGGTATCAGGCTCCGATTGAACCAACCTGGAGCGACCCTGACGGGGTGGGTCGAACGTCGTGATCACCCGCCGGGCGCAAGATCATTCAAGCGGGCACGCCCCGAACCCTTATGGTACCGATGTCGAACCAAAGGGCTTCAGATGACCGGGTCGTGGCTGATGTCCTGGGTGCCGGGATCGGGCCGGGCCGGGTCATGACGCCGGCCCGGACGATTGACGTTGCCCCGACGCTCGCGGCTCTCCTGGGAATTCGGGTTCCGAAGCGGCTCGACGGGCGGACATTGGGAATTCGGCGGGCGTGGCCCGAGGGGGAGTGAGGAAGCAGGATGTTGATCCGGGCCGGGTTGCTGTTGGCTGCCGCCATCGATTCGACCACCCTCGCCGGGCGAGTCGTCGGCCCCGATGGCGGGCCGCTCGTGGGCGCGGTGGTGGCCGGCTCGCCGGTCGGCGGTTCGCTTCGGTATGGAACGACGACCGGACTGGACGGCCGCTTTCGCCTGATCGTGGCCCCGGCGGTCCGGTTTCGAATCGCGGTCCTCGAACGGGGGACCGAACGAGTCGTCGACACGGTCGCGGCCGGCGACCCGCTCATGCTCCGGGTCCCGGCACTTGATTCGAGCGCCCTGCTTCGGACATCGTCGGAGTGGCTCGACCTCTTGCCCGAGGGGCCGGCCAAGCGGTGGTTCATTCTCGATTGCACCGGATGTCACCAGTTGAACGAGACCCGGGCCCTTCGCGGGGGCAAGATCAGGACGGCGGACGAGTGGGCCACCGACGCCACGAGAATGATTAAGATGTTCGGTCCCGAGTCCGGCTTTCCGATCATTGCGGCCCACGAGGATCCGGCCCAGCTCGGCGCCTGGATCAATCGCTACGTCGCCGCGGCCAGAGGGGTGCCCCGCCTGCTGCCGTCCGCCGAACCGAGCGAGACCCGATATCAAATCACCGAGTACGATCTCCCGGGCCAGGATCTCCCCCATGACATCGCGGTCGACTCGGCCGGCCGGATCGTCATTACCGGGATGTTTACCCACCGACTGCTTCAGCTCGATCCCGGATCGGGTGCCACCACGGAGATCTCGATTCCGATCGATCGGGCCAACCCCCGTGCCATCGAGGTCGATGCCCGGGGTCGCTGGTGGGTGCTGCTTGGCCAAGCGGAATCGGTGGGCCGGTACGACCCGGCCACCCGGCAATGGGCCTTTGCCCCGGTGGCGATGTATGGGCATAGCATCGGCTTGGATCGGGCCGGCAATGCCTGGACCAACTTTCACTTCGCCAACGACTCGATTCGTCTCGCGCGGGTATCCGAGCGCGGGGGACAACTCTCGACCGAGGAGTTTCGGGGGCCGCCCGCCCCGGGAGGAGCCCGGGGGCCGAGCCCGATTCCCTATGAGCTTCGGATCGCTCCGACCGGCAAGGTGTGGGTGTCGACTTTACACGGTGGGCAGCTGGTTGGGTTCGACCCAGGCACCAAGCGGTTCGAGACGGTCTCGTTGCCGGAACCTGACGCCGGCCCGCGCCGGTTCGACATCGACGGCCAGGGTGTTCTCTGGGTCCCCGGCTACAGCTCGTCGAAGCTGTACCGGTACGACCCCTCGACGGGCCGGTTCGCGACCTACCCGCTGCCGGCCTCGAGCGCGCTCCCGTTCGTGGCCAGGG
>JAYVJS010000475.1:0-2855 GCA_043769075.1 Gemmatimonadota bacterium
TAGCCCTTAGCGTAAATCACTGAGTCGTTCCGGACCACCGCCAGCCCGAGGCCGGGCACCTGCCAGGTTCGCATGGCCGCCTCGATGTAGGCGTCGAGACCGGCCCAAGGTTCCTTGGCCTGGGCCGCGGCCTTGGTCGGGGCCGATGCGATGAGCGCGAACAACGCGACCGTCAAGCGGCTGCTTGGCACGAGAGACATCGGATCTCCTTGGGGGGTGGACCAGCCGCAACATAAGCGGGCCCCGCCAACCCTGGGCCTCCGCTCTTGACCGACCGACCGGGGAGTGCCATAATCAGAGCAGTTCGGAGCCGCCCGAAAGAGCGATCTTTTTGGAGCAGGCTTCCGACCGGCCCCCCGCGCGACCGGACAAACAGCGCGCTAGAAAAGCAGCGAACCATCTACCCAGCAGGAGGAGCTATGTCCCGCTATTCCACGACGTCATCCCCCACCCAGCACATCATTTTCCGAACCGATGCCAAGCCGTTGCGGTTCACCGGCGTTCTTCTCGGCAGCCGGACGATTCTCGACGAGGACAACGGTGAATCCGATACCAGGGTCCGGCTCTTCCGGACCGAAAAGGGAAGCCTCGTGTGGGCCTGGGATCGGATCGAGCACGGCTATCTCCCCGAGGAACCGGAGCCGGAACAAATCCAGCGGGCCGACGCGCTGGTGATTTCCGCCACCGAGGATTCGCGGGCGGCCGATGACGTCGCGGCAGACGCCTGGAATCGGCGCCCGACCGGCAACGGACGGCTGGCCGAGTTGAGCGTCCGGGTGTGGCACGACGCTGCGCGCCTCGACGAGGCTATTGCCGGGGTGCTCTACATGGACGTCGAGTAGGGATCGCCAGGCAGTGGACCGGGGGGCCCGAGAATGGAAACCGGGCCCGCCGGCTACTTGAGTTCGTTCCCGTTATTGGGCCGTGCCGACGGAGGCGTAGATGGCAATCTGGATTGCAGCCAGGACCGCCAGCAGTACGACCCCGCGGTAGAGTCTCGCCAAGGAGGCGTACTTCGCTTCGAGCACCTTGGCGAGATGGTGGTTGATCAACACGGCCTCGGAATTGAGTTGCGCCATCCGCACCCCGCCCCAAGCCCTCCGGTACGAATCGAGATCGTACTTGATGATCGTCTCCCAATCAAGCAGGCCCTGCGGCGCCTGACCGTCCGGTTCCCCGGTATCCGAGATCAGGCCGGTTCGGCGGAGCAGCCGGGGCCGAAGGTTGTCGACCGCGAAGAGCACGAAGAGGGCGGTGAGGCCGGCGTAGGCCACCAGGAACCCGGCAACCCAAGGCCGGAGCGATGCAGCCAGGTTCGTGAGGAAGTGCCCCCGCGAAATGAGGAAAGAAGACCCCGGCGTTGAGCACCCCGACTATGACCAGCGCGTAGCGAACCCGGTGGTCGACCAGGTCGAGCAGCTTGCGCGCCTGTTCCACCGATTGGCTCACGATCCGAAACCGTTCGAAGCTGTCCGGCGGCCGCTCGGCGTCCCGTTGCCACTTGGCCTCCAGTTTGAGACGCTTCCGCGCCAGCTTCTCATCCTCCAGCACATGGGCTTCCGGCGTTGCCGCGCCGCCAAAGGCGGCGCTCGACCGATGTTCGGGTCCCGCGAGCTTGCTGGCCATCGTGACGCTCCGGTGCAATCGGGATAATTCAAACTCCCGTCGGTCACCTGAGTCTATCGGGAACTGATCGTGAACGAACCCTCAGACCGAATTGCAGATCCCTCGGGCCGGCCGGGGGCAGATTGACGGATGACTACTCCCTTTCGGGAGCAAACGGCGGATTCCAGCGCCCGGCGGCGCTCTCTCACCAGGGCGATGTGGCTCGCAGCCGCCGGCGTGCTCGTCACCGGCGGGCTCGTGGCGTTGGTCGATGCCGGCGCCCGGATTCTCGGTCCCGTCCTGATTGTATTCGGGGCACTCGCCGGGCAGGGCGCGATCCGGGCCTGGTGGACCAACCTGGCCGAGCAGTGGTTTGCCGCCGAGCTCGTCCTGGTCACGGCGGGGTGGGCCCAGTTCGGGGCTTCGTTCGCGGCAATCCAATACTTGGTGTTCAGCTTCATGCCGGGAGCGCTGCACGTCGATCCCGAACTCGGGCGTTTCATCGCGGGGCCGTACCTGGCGGAGTGGGCTCACGATTCGACCCAGGCGGCGGTGGCCCTCGGGACCCACCAGGTGGTCCTCTCGGCTCTCGAGAACGGACCGCCTGACCGACTGGCGGCCGACACCAGCTACCAGGCCGGCACCCTCACCACTGTCACCCTGTCGGAACAGTGCGACGACCCGATCGCGGCGGAGCGTTGCCCGTGGCGGCTTGTCTTGGCCCGGCCCGACGTCCCGCCGATCGAGCTTACCGTCGGCGCTCCGGACCCCGGGGCCACCAGCCTCGCAAGGGCCGCAGTCGTTGGGCACCTTCGAAAAGAAGCTCGGCGGCTCGAAGCGGCCTTGGCGAAGTACGACCACCCGATCGGAACCACGCCCGGGGAGGTTCGTCCGCGAATTGCCGATTTCCTCTTCGATACCGCGATCGCATTTTCGGGTCGGGAATCCGGCGTCTTCGTGCCGCTGAGCGCCCTCGCACGGGTGTTCAAGGTCATTGAATCGCTCGCCGGCTACCTCCTGTTCGGCGTCGTGGCATCGCGAGTGGCTGCGGCGGCCGCGATCGAGCTGAAACGTTGACGTTGGCGGCGCCCCTGACAACCGGAGTTCACCGGATGACAGCGTCGGGGAAGATGGACGTGGCGTTCCAGCCGACGGACGCCTGCCCTACCTCGTTCCCGACCTCGGGATTCCAGCAATACTTCCCTGACCGGGCCCTCGGGTCAGCGCGTACCTCTGGAACGGCGTGGTTG
>JAYVJS010000476.1:0-3570 GCA_043769075.1 Gemmatimonadota bacterium
CCCGAACCACCCGAACGACCCCACCAAGATTCCCCAGTCGGCCCAGGTCGGATTCATTTGGCCCCAGGCAAACGGCAGGTAGTCGTTCGACAGCGACGACGTAATGATCACATAGCGCTCAAACCACATCCCAATGTTAATGAAGATCGAGATCACGAACAGCGAGGTCAAATTCCGGCGGATCTTCTTGAACCAGAGCAATTGGGACACGAAGGCGTTGCAGATGATCATGGTCCAACCCGACCACCATTGGGGACCGAAGGCCCGGCGCCAGAAGGTGACCTGCTCGAACGTATTGCCGCTGTACCATGCCACGAAGTACTCCATCCCATAGGCGTAGAACAGGATCGTGCCCGTGAGCAGGGTCAACTTGGCCAAGTTGTCGAAGTGATACTCCGTGATCATGTGCTCGATCTTGAGCACCTTGCGAAGCGGGATGACCAGGGTGAGGACCATCCCGATGCCTGAGTAAATGGCCCCGGCGACGAAATAGGGGGCGAAGATCGTACCGTGCCAGCCCGGGATGACCGACATCGCGAAGTCCCAGGACACGACCGAGTGGACCGAGAGTACCAACGGTGTCGCCAAGGCCGCGAGGTATACGTAGCCTCGGCTGTAGTGGCGCCACTGCGAGTCCGCCCCGGTCCACCCAATCGACAGCGCGCCATAGAGCTTCTTTCGCCATCCGGTCATTTTGTCCCGAACCGCCGCAATGTCAGGCACCAAGCCGACCACCAAGAACGTGGTCGAGACCGTGAGGTAGGTCGAGATGGCGAACACGTCCCAGATCAACGGGGATTTGAAATTCGGCCAGAGCCACCGTTGGTTCGGGTAGGGCAACAGCCAATAGAAGATCCATTGGCGGCCGATGTGAATGATCGGGAACAACCCGGCCGTCATCACGGCAAACACCGTCATGGCCTCCGTGGACCGGTAAACGGCCGTTCGCCACGGGGACCGGAACAGAAACAGAATGGCCGAGATCAGCGTCCCGGCGTGGCCGATGCCGACCCAGAACACGAAGGTCGTGATGTAGACCGACCAAAAGACCGGCGGATTGTAGCCGGCGAGTCCGAGACCTTCCTTGAGCAAGGCGACGAAGGTGGCGGCCCCGATCAAGAACATCCCGATCGCGGCGAACAGCGCCAGGTAATAGCCCCGGCTCGGGGTTTGGAGCGTACTCACGACGTCGCGGGTCACCTCCGCGTGCGTCATGTTCGGGCGTGAAGGGTCGTGAACGATGGCGGTCATCGGGTTAGGCCTCCGATCCGAAAACGACCTTGGCGAGGTAGGTCACCGCCGGTCGGACATTCACTTCTTCGAGGACGTGGTAGCCTCGATGGTTCTTGGCAGCCTTGTTCACTCGGCTCTCCGGGTTGGTCATGTCGCCAAAGGTGATCGCGCCGGACGGACAGGCCTGGGCGCAAGCCGTCACGACGTCGCCGTCTCGGAGCGAGCGGTCTTCGAGCCGCGCCTGGTGTTGGGCACCTCGAATCCGTTGGACACAGAAGGTGCACTTCTCCATGACGCCCCGGGCCCGAACCGTGACGTCCGGATTGAGCTGGAGGTTGAGCGGCTCGGGGAAGGCCTTCTTGGCGTAGGCATACCAATTGAAGTACCGCACCTTATAGGGGCAGTTGTTGGCGCAATAGCGGGTACCAACGCACCGATTGTAGACCTGGCCGTTCAAACCGTCGGCGGTGTGATACGCGGCGTACACCGGACAGACGGGCTCGCAGGGGGCGTTGTCGCAATGCTGGCAGAGCATCGGGATGACCCGGGCTGAGATCGGCACGCCGTCCTCGCCACCCTCGAAGTATCGTTCGATCCGCATCCAGCTGAGCTCCCGCCCCTTGAGGACGTCGTCCTCGCCGACGTAGGGGATGTTGTTCTCAGCGTAGCAGGCCGTAACGCAGGCGGAGCATCCCGTACAGCGGGCCAGATCGATTGCCATACCCCACTGCGGTTCCGTGAGCGCGTACGCTCCGAGCTTCCGTTTCTCAAACTGCGATTCCCGGAACCCTTCAATCGCCTCGATCTCGCGCTCGGTGTTGATCTCATGACTGGAATGGCCGGCGGCTTCGTAGGCCTGCTTGATCGTGAGCCCCTTCATCGCCGCCGCCACCGGGATCGACTCGGTGATTCCACGGCCCAACTCCCGGGGGGTTCCCTCCGTTTTGGCGACCTTATGATACTTGCCGGTCTTCTCGACCTTGACCTTGGTTGACAGGTAGGGCAGGAAACCCTGACCATCGGCGGCACCGATGGCGTCCAGAGCATTGACCCCCCGGCCCTTGGCGAATCGGCCGTTCTCACCATGGCCGAGTCCGAGCGGCATCGCGAGGACGTCGCGGCGAATCCCGGGGTAAACATAGACCGCCGCTTCCACCGACCCCGCAGCCGAACTGAGCTTGAGGAACTCGCCTTCGCGCACGTCGAGTTCCCGGGCTGTTTCCGGGTGGACTTCGATCCAAGACTGCCAGGTGATTTTGGTGACCGGATCCGGATTTTCCAAAAGCCAGGGCCGGTTGGCACCCCGGCCGTCGTGATACATCGAGCTCGGATAGGGGGAGAAGATGAAATCGCCATCGCCATCTAGCACCGGCGGAGTGCTGGAGACCTGGCCAGCAGTCGGCGCGAGTGTGACGGACACTGCGACTGGGGCGTCATAGAGACCGCCCTTGGCGAGAGCGGCTCGCCAGAACGCATCGATGTCCGTCGCCCCACGGGACCGGCCGAGATCGGCCCAGACCGACTTGAGATGCGCTTCGTAGGTCGGCGCCGCGAAAGCCCCCAACGCACCGCCCACTTTGCGAGCGACCTGAAGGAGGATATCCCCGGTCGCGACCCCCTTGAACACCGGCTCCATCACCGGCTGGAGCAGGCCCCGAACACCGGCGCGGGGCCTGGTATCGTCCCATCGCTCCAGCGAATGCAGATTCGGCATCAACAGATCGGACGCCGCGGCGGTGTCGTCGAAGAACAGCGACGTCGAGACGGTGAGTTTTACTTTGTCGAAAGCGGCTCGGAATCCGCCCGCCTTTGGCACGGAATAGAGCGGGTTTGACTCATGGACCACGAGCACGTCGATCTCGCCGGCGGCCATGGCTCGCTCGAGGTCGAGCAAGGCGCCGTAGCCGTCGCCGGTTCGGACGCCGCCGCCAAACTTGACCGAACGCCCGACGTTGCCGGCCACGTAGTTGAGGAGATTCACCGCGGCGCAGAGTTCCGTGGCACCTCGGTGTTGGAGACCAATGCCCCCAGCGAGGACCAGCGAGGGGCCCGATGCGACGAACTCGTCAAACAGAGCCCGGACCTGCACCGCGGCCAATCCGGTGTCCTTGGCGACCCGGTCGAGCCCATAGGCGGCCAACATCGGTTTGAGGCCCGCGGCGTCGGCCGGCAAGTCGGTTCGGGTATTAACGACCGCGTTGGCCAACCCGAGAGCCAAGGACACCTCGGAACCGGGGGTCGGGGCAAGCCAAAGATCGGCATTAATGCCGGTGAGCGACATCCGCGGACCGACATAGACGCACTTCGCAATTGAGGACCCCTCGAAGCCGTGGGCCG
>JAYVJS010000477.1:0-3434 GCA_043769075.1 Gemmatimonadota bacterium
CCCGCGGGGCACTGGCGCTCCTCGACCGCTGGCTCCTGCCGGGCGGGTCGGTGCTCGACTTCGGCAGTGGCAGCGGCATTCTGGCCATTGCGGCGGCCAAACTGGGGGCTCAGTCGGCGTTAGGCATCGAGGTTGATGAGGAGTCGTCCCCGATTGCGGATTTCAATGCCGACCGCAACCTGGTGGCCGACCGGGTCCGGTTTGTCACCGGCGACGCCGCCATCCTCGGCCCGCTTGCCGGGCCGGTCGGGTTGGTCATCTCGAACATTCTCCGGAATGTCAACGAGCAGCTGCTCGACCCGATCGTTCGGTCGCTCGGCCACGACGGCGTGGCCATCTTCGCCGGGATGGAAACGGCCGAGGCCGATTTATTCCGGCCCTCGCTGGCGGCCGCCGGCTTCGTTGAGCTGGGGGATGTGGTCGACGACGGCTGGTGGTCGGTGGCAGCTCGCCGGCCGGGTTGATCCGGTGATCCGGGTCCTGGCTCCGGCTCCCCTCGAGGATTCCTCGCGGTTGGTGGTCCTCGACGAGGAGGAATCACATCATCTTCGGGTTCGCCGGGTGGCCGATGGCGACCTCGCAGAGGTCCTTGACGGCGTCGGCCGGATTGGGGTGGGTCGGTTGGTGGCGCGAGGCAAGGGCTGGGACGTGGCGCTCGACTCGATCCAGACCCATCCAGTGGCCGCCGATCTCGTCCTCCTTGTTGGGGCGGGCGACAAGGACCGGTTCGGGTGGTTGGTGGAGAAGGCCGTTGAGCTTGGAGTAACCCGGTTGGTTCCGCTCGATACCGAGCGGAGCCGCCATGTGGCGTCCCGAGTCCGGGACGAACACCGGGGCCGGCTTGAATTGCGCGCGGATGAGGCCTTGAAGCAGTGTGGCGGCGCCTGGCGACTTACGATCGAACGGTTGACCCCGATCGAGCGGGCTCTCGCGGCCGTGGCGACCCCGGTGCGCTGGCTTGCTGACCCAGCCGGCGCCAACCCGGCGCCGTTCGGGGCCGAGCCGGTGACGATCGTGGTCGGGCCCGAAGGGGGATTGACCGGCCCGGAATCCGAGGCGGCCCTGGCTCAGGGCTTCGTCCCGACCCGCCTTGGCGGCCGGGTGCTCCGGTTCGAAACGGCCGCCATCGTGGCGGCCGCGGCGGCAACCGTGGGACGAAAGGCAACCTGATGACCGATTGCATCTTCTGTCGGATTGCGGCCGGCGACATTCCGGCGACGATCGTGGCCAGAAACGACGCGGCGATCGCGTTCCGCGATCTCAATCCGCAGGCGCCGACCCACATCTTGATCATCCCGGTCGACCATATCGGCGGGATGGCTGAGGCCGATTCCGACCCGGCGGAACAGGCCCTGGGTCGCTGTCTCCGCCTGGCCGTCCAGGTGGCCAAGCAGGAAGGCCTCGATGAAGGCGGCTACCGGTTGGTGATCAATACCGGGCGCGACGGCGGGCAGTCCGTTGGGCATGTCCATGTCCACCTCCTCGGCGGCCGCCGGCTGGGCTGGCCCCCGGGGTAGGCCTCCTCTACATTGCTTTCCATGAGCCAGGTAAACGCCCCGATGGACGCATCGATTCGCACGTGACCGAGGGAGTTCTTCGGCAGGTCCTAAGCGGGGTGCAGGCGCGAGAGAGCGTCGGCACCCCGCTCCAATTTCCAGCGATGGTTTCGGGTCCGACCAACGAAGCGCTCGGGTTCGGACGGGCCCTCGAGGTCGTCGCCGCTCATGCCCGGGGGCCGCTCGGGGCGGAGCGGGTTCGAAGTCGCCGGCCGTCCGGGGACCTGGCTGAGATCGAGGGAGCCCTGGGTCCGGTGGCCGAATTGCTGATCGTCTGGGGCCGGGGCGAAGCGGTCGATATTCCGCCAGTGCCTGAACTGGGGCCGGTCATTGCCCGCCTCCGGGTCGCTGGGAGTGTCCTGGACGGATGGGAACTGGCGGTGGTCAACCGAACGTTGGCGGCGGCTCGGATCGCAGCGCTCGAACTGAAGCGGGTGGCCGACGACGCTCCGCTGATGGCTGCGTCGATCGTCCCTTTACCGGACCGGGCCATCGATCAGCGGCTGGTTGCAGCCATCAACGATGACGGGGAAGTTCTCGACACGGCCAGTCCAGGCCTGTTCCGGGCCCGGCGAGAAATTCACGCCGCCCGCGAGCGGTTGATCAAGAAGCTCGAAGCGGTCCTCCGGGGAGCCGATCCCCACACGGTCCCCACCGGGGGCCAGGTCACCGTCCGGAGCGACCGCTACGTGATCCCGGTCCGTCGGGATTCGCGAACCCGTCCCGAAGGAATCATCCACGACGAGTCGGCGAGCCAGGGCACCCTTTTCGTCGAGCCCACCGCGGCGATCGAATTCGGGAACGCGCTTCGAGGGGCGATCGCCGACGCGGAGCGGGAGCTGCTCAAGGTGCTCCGGGAACTGACCGAACTGATTCGGCCGGCCAGCGAGTTGATTGATGCCGCCCACGAGATGTGTGTGGCCGGCGATGACGTGGTCGCTCGGGTCCGGTACGCTCACGCGGTCAGGGGCCACGTCCCGAAGATCGGTGGCAACGAGTGGGTGCTACGCCATGCCCGTCACCCCCTGCTGATCGACCGCGGCTTGGATGTGGTGCCGTTTGACCTGGCGCTCGCGGCAACGGAGCGCACGTTGTTGATCAGTGGCCCCAATGCGGGGGGCAAGACCGTGTTGTTGAAAACAGCGGGGTTGATCGTGCTCCTGGCCCAGTCTGGGATCGTTCCGCCGGTTGGGCCGGGAACCGTGTTGCCGGTGATGACCGGCGTGTTCGCCGACATCGGCGATCACCAATCCATTGCCGCGGATCTCTCGACCTTTAGCGCCCACGTCGTTTCCCTTCGCCAAATTCTCGCCGAGGCCGGGCCCGCGACCCTAGTGTTGATGGACGAAATCGGAAGTGGGACCGATCCCGCTGAAGGCGGGGCGCTGGCTGCCGCATCACTCCGAGCCTTGACGGCCCGGGGGGCGCGTACGATCGTCACCACCCACTTGGGTTCACTGAAGACGCTGGCCGGCGACGTGCCCGGGATCGTCAACGGCTCCCTCGACTTCGACGCCGAGGCGCTGAAGCCGACGTTCCGGTTCCGGAAAGGGGTCCCGGGGCGGTCCTACGGATTGGCCATCGCCCGGCGACTTGGGGTTGACCCGGCGGTGTTGATCGAGGCCGAGCGATCGGTTCCATCGCAAGAGCGGGCGTTGGACGAGTTGCTGGCCCACGTCGAATCCCGGGCCCGGGAGCAAGAACGGCGGGAGGCAGAACTGTCGGCGCGAGATCTCGACGTGTCGGCTCGGGAGGCGAACGCCGAAGCGATCGGTGAGGTCCAAGCCGCCCGGGAAAAGGAATTGCGGCGTCGGGAGCGAGAGGCCGAGCGGACCGGCCGCCAGGAGGCCCGGCGGCACCTGCTCGATGCCCGGAGCA
>JAYVJS010000478.1:0-5911 GCA_043769075.1 Gemmatimonadota bacterium
GGAGGCTTGTCGGAGTTCGCCCGCTTGCTTGATGATGTTCCGGATTCGAATCAGACTGTCCCGAACCGAATCCAGTGACTCGCGACGTTCGGCCCCGATGGATGGGTCGAGCCGGAGGAGGTCCACTTCGGCGGTAGCGCTCATCAAGGGATTGTTGATCTCGTGGTGAAGCGTCACCGTCATTTCGCCGATTGCCGCCAGGCGCTCGGCGCGCACCAGCTCCTGCTCCACCGCGGTTTGGGCTTCGTGGAGGGCCCGGGTTCGCCGGACCCGTTCGACGATCTGGGGTAGCAGGTCGCGGAGGTTCTGGTCCTTGACGAGGTAATCCTCGGCCCCGGCTCGCAAGGCCGTGGCCGCGAGGGTCTCGTTGCCCTCGCCCGTCACCATCACGACGGACGGCGGATCGGGCCGACTCAATAGCCGGGGTAGGAGGTCGATGCCGGTGCCGTCGGGGAGCTGATAGTCGAGCAGGATGAGATCGGCGTTGACCGCCAGCCGGAGGGCCTCGGCCGCCGAGGTTGCGGTGACGATCCGGTGATAGCCGGCGGCTTCGAGGAGTTTGCGGTCCAGGGCCAGCATCGCCGGGTCGTCATCGACGATGAGGACCCGGATCGAGGCGGGATCAGGCACGGACGTCGTCGAGGAAGATCAACGCTTCCCGCCGCGCCACTACCGCTTGCAGGGCCCGATGGACCTGAGGGTCGAGTACCGTGCCAACCAGGTCGCGAAGCCGTTCAATGGCGAGTTCGGGGACCATTTTTTCTTGATAGGGTCGTGAGGTGGTCAGGGCGTCGTAGATCTCGACCGCACCGATGATTCGGGCCCCAACTGGAATCGACTCGCCCTCCCGCCCGTCGGGGTAGCCCTTGCCGTCCCAGCGCTCATGGTGACTTCGAACCACGTCAATGATGTGCTTCAGATGGGACAGCGGGGCCAGAATCTGAGCCCCGGTGACCGTGTGATTCTTGACGTGCTCGAATTCCTCGTCGGTGAGCGGTCCCTGTTTGCTCAGGATTTCCTCTCGAACCCCGATTTTTCCGATGTCATGGAGCCGGCCCGCGGTCCGAACCAACTCGACATCCTCTTCGTCGAGCCCGAGTTCCGCCGCGACGGTGGCCGCCAAATCCGCAACCCGGGCCGAGTGACCACGGAGATAGGGGTCCTTGGCCTCCAGAGCGTTCACCAAGGCCTCCAGCGTCGCGACCGAAATCCGCTCGAGATTCGCCCTCTCCATTCGGAGCTCGGCTGTGCGGATCGCCACCTCTTCCTTGAGCCAGTGATTTATTTGCTGGCTCTCCATCATCGTATCCCTACGACGGAGCGCGCGCTGAATGGCCCGAAGCAAATCGGTCAAATCGACCGGCTTGGTGAGGTAGTCCATCGCGCCGCGCTGCATACACAGGGCGGCACTGGCGGCATCGTTGACCGCCGTGAGCATCAAGACCGCCGCATTTGGCTCGAGCTCGAGCATTTTCGGAACCAGGTCGACGCCATTGGAGTCCGGCATCCGGACGTCGAGGAGTACGCAGGCGATCTTTTGCCGGCGGAGCGCCTCGATAGCTTCCTCGCCATTCCCAGCGGTCGCTACTTCGAAGCCCTGTTGACTCAGAAACCGTTTCAGGGCATTCCGAATCGGCTCCTCGTCGTCGACGACGAGGAGCGAGGTTGGTCCCTTCGACGCGCTGTTGAACTGGTATGGCGCGGCTTGTTCCACGGGGATCCCTTGGTGTAAGGGGCAGGCTTAAGTGCCTGAATCTGTTAAGGTTGGTGGGTCGAAGCAAGTGCTCGGCTGGGAAACTCGGCTAGCCGACAAAGTCGACGCGGACGGCCTTGGGGATGATGCCGGCGGCGTGGCCCCGGTCGAGGAGCAGTTGGACGGCTTGGCGGCCCCGGGGACCGTAGTCGACCGTCCACTTGTTGACGTACATCCCGACGAAGGTGTCCATCCGCTCGTCCGAGATGCCGCGGTTGTATTGCTTGGCATGGGCCAAAGCGTTGGCCCGGTCGGCCAGGGCGAACTCGATCGAGGCTTTGAGATCGCGGGCGACTTGGGCGATTACGGTGGGGCCCAAGTCGCGGCGGACCACGTTGCCGCCGAGCGGGAGGGGCAGGCCGGTTTCGCCGAGCCACCAGGCACCCATGTCATCCCAGAGGTGGAGCCCTAGATCAGCGTAGGTCAGTTGGCCTTCGTGGATCAACAGGCCGACCGGGACGTCGCCCCGGACGACGGCGGCTTCGATCTGGTCAAACGGCATTACCACGGGTTCGAAATCGGGCTGATAGAGCCGGAGCGCGAGATAGGCGGTGGTCATGGTGCCGGGAATCGCGATTCGGAGGCCCTTGATGGCCGCTCTCGGGTCGGCCGGCGTGGCATCCATCGATACCAGGCGGGGGCCATAGCCGTCGCCCATGGAACTGCCGCTCGAGAGGAGAGCGTAGGTGTCGGCCAGATAGGCGTAGGCGTGAATCGACACGGCCGTGACTTCGAGCTCCGCTTTGAGAGCCCGCCGGTTCAGGGTCTCGATGTCCTGGAGCTCGTGGACGTACTCGAGATCGCCGGTTTCGATTTGGCCTGAGGCCAAGGCGTAAAACATGAAAGCGTCGTCGGAGTCGGGCGAATGGGCTACACGGATACGCATGTCGAATCTCTACTTGGCGGCTTGCGCCCGGTTCTTGAAGTCAGTGAGGACCGGCTGGTGCTCGAGGTATTCCTTCCGGCCGGCCTTAGTCTCGGCGTCGTAGGCCGCCAGGAAGGCTCGGTAGTACTTCGCCACGGCCGCCTTGTTGTTCTCTTGGAGGGCAACCTCGCCCTGGATCAGGAGTCCGAACAGGTGATTGGGCTGAGTGGCCAGGATGGTATCGGCTTTGGCCTTGGCGTCGGCGAATTCCCCGACCACCATGTGGATCATCGCCGCGTGATAGCGGGCGTCGGCATCGACGTCGGCCGGGGTGAGTTGCCGATAGGCTTCGAGCGCCATGGGCGAAAACAACATCACGGTGTCGGCGGCCTCCGCTTCGGCGGCCCGCATGATCCGGGAGAACAGCCGATCGAATCGCTCTCGCGGCGACATCGTGCTGATGTCGGGCGCCCGGACGGCCGTCTGGGGACCGGCGTTCCCGGCGTTGCCCATCGAGGCCACTGTCGGCGCCGGGAGGGCTCCGCGTCCCATCAGATACGCCACGGTCGCGATTGTTACGACGGCCGCCAGGGCGATGACCGCGGTCGTCGAACGTTCTTTCTTGGGTTCCGTGCGCGGGGCGGCTTCGGTGCCGCATCGATGACAATATCGAGCCCCGAGTGACAGATCGGCCGAGCAGGAACGGCACCGGCGCGGACCGGTGGGTGCGCCGCATTGGCCGCAAAATGGGCCGGCGATCGGCGTGCGACATGAGGCGCAGGCTGCAGGTGGAGTCGTCATGGCGGGGGGTAAACTAGGGGGGCGGTCGACTCGGGGGTACTGGTGCCAAGCCGAGCGCCCCGCTACCATCCTATGCCTTCTTCCGCCAAGGACTTATGAATCAATCCTCGGCCTCCGAACTGGCCCCAGTTCCCGGAGCTCAGCATCTCGGTGATTTGGCCCGCGGGGGCACCAACTGGCAGGTGTATTTCGAGACCCAGCTCACGACCAGACCGGTAAAGGGCCGAGTCCATTTCGTGACGGAAGCAGGCCGGCGGTCGACCGGATGGATCTTTGTCGAACCGACGGAGGTTGAGTTGCTGCACCGGTTTCAGGATTTCAGCGCGATCGAATGGTGGAGGCTGCTCGAGAGTCTCGCCTGACCGCGAGTTTTTCTTCGCTGGACATCATGGTGATTCGTTTCCTGCCCCTGGTCGTGTGGTTGGCGGCCCCAGTTGGTCATCTGGCGGCTCAAGCCGCTCCTGATACCGCAGCGACCAGCCGACGTGTCAAAGCCATCCTGATTGAAACCTCCGATGTCTATCGCCCCGATCAAGCGAAGAGTTTCTTGGCTCGGGCGGTCAATGGGGTTCATTTCACGACCCGTCCGGGCGTGGTACGGCGAGAGATCCTGATCCGTCCGGGCGAACTCTATGATTCCGCCAGGGCCGCTGAGTCGGAGCGGACCCTCCGGTCGATGCGGATTTTTCGCCAGGTCCGGGTCGATTCGATTCGAACCGATTCGGGGTTGGTCGTCCGGGCTACGACCCAGGATGCATTCACCACGTTGGTTGAGGGCACTTTCAAGGGTTCGTTCAAGGCCAACAATTGGGCCGTGGGTCTCAGCGAGCTCAACTTGCTCGGAACCGCCACCCGGGTTGGGGTTCGGTACCGAAAAGGCAAAGATCGCGATGGGATCACGACCTCATTTGCGCGCGATCGCTTAATCGACAACCGGATCGGCATCACCGGTTTCTACGACGTCAGATCCGACGGCCGCTCGTTTTATGGGGCGACCTGGCTCCCGTTCTGGTCCTATTCGGCGCGAGGGAGCTGGTTCGTGTCCGGCGAAGAACGGCGCGAGCGGGTGCTCCGCTTCGTTGAGGGTGACACGTCGAAACCGCGCGAGCAGCTCCAACGGCGGCTCTGGCTGGGAAAGGTCGGCGCGGCCTGGGCACTCCGGACCTCGAGCGCGGGTTACACCCGGGCCGGATTCGAGGGCCAGTTGCGGCGCGACGATTTTGCCAGGCAGGATCGGGTCGACACCCTTGGCCATTCGGTGTCGGCCGCGTTGACGGGCTATGCGGAATGGCGCGCCGCCCGATTCCTGGTAAGCCGCAACTTTCAAGGATTTGGGCGGCAAGAGGACATTGATCTCAGCACGGTGCTGAGGATCGGGCTCGGGGTGACCCCGAAGTCGTTCGGCTATCGGGACAACGGGGTGGTTCCCGGGGTCTCAGCCAGGGCCGGGCTCGGGTGGCGGAATGGCTTTGCGTTGGTCAGCGGTGCCGCCATGGCCCGGATCGCCGAAACAGGCTGGGTTGATTCCGGCTCGGTTCACCTCGGCGCCACGGTCGTGGTCAGGCCGAGGCCCTCACAGATGGCGGTGCTTCATGCGGCCCATGGGTGGCAGAAGAACCCAGCGCCGGGCGCCGAGTTCGACCTCGGGGTAGGGGTGGGCCCCCGAGGTTTCTACGAGCACGCCTTCACTGGTGACCGGGCGTTCCTCCTCGCGGCTGAGTACCGATTGACCCTGACCAGCGATTTCCTCAACTCAGCGGGGCTCGGCTTAGCGGCGGTGGCTGACTACGGCGGAGCGTGGTATGCCGGGAGTCGGCGCCGGACCGGCTACGCGATCGGAGCCGGGCTTCGGTTTGGGCTTACCGTTGGCAGCGATCTCTCGCCCGCGCGACTGGACTTGGTCTACTCGAATGGCAGTGCGCCGATCAAGGGAGGGTGGAGCCTGGCATTCGGCAAGGGGTTCGTTTTCAATACCTCGGGTCGGCTGGACCGCTGACCGATCCGCTCGTAGCTTTGGGGCATGACCGAACCCCATAGTGCCCAAACGGAGCCTCTCAAGGCTCCTCCCCGCCGCCGCTGGAAACTGATCCTCTTCGGCGCCCTGCTCATTCCCATCCTGCTTTTCGGACTCTACACGGCGCTGGCGCTCACCTGGAGTTACTCCGACGGTGACCGGGCCGGCCAACTGTTCAAGTTTTCCCACAAAGGGTGGCTCTGTA
Source organism: Gemmatimonadota bacterium (assembly GCA_043769075.1). Lineage (GTDB taxonomy): Bacteria > Gemmatimonadota > Gemmatimonadetes > Gemmatimonadales > GWC2-71-9 > SHZU01. Next base: position 5,639 of record JAYVJS010000478.1, read on the forward strand.
AGACCTGGGAAGGCGAGCTCAACATCACCCCCGGCGCCGCGGCACCCACGATCTGGAAGTTCACCGTCCGCGACGACCAGGTGGCTCAGCGGATCAACGACGCGCTGGGTAAGTCCGTCGTGCTCCACTACAGCGAACACTATGGGCTCCCGACCAGCTGTTTCGGGGAAACCAAATACTTCGTCGACGCCGTGCGCGTCTCGACGCCTTAGCAACTCGTGAAGCGTCTGCTGGTATTGATGATGGTGGCGAGGGTTTCGAGCCTCGCCGCCC
>JAYVJS010000479.1:0-10375 GCA_043769075.1 Gemmatimonadota bacterium
CCGAGCCTGAGCAGGCTCCGGGGCACCGGCCCGCTGCCGATGGCCTGGCACCGCCGCACCAACTCCACCGCCCGTTTGGTCCAGAAGGCCCAATGACCGAGCAGACCGCCGACAAACCCCACCGTCGCGGTTGGGAACCGATAGCGGGTGGTGAGATCGGCTACGATGGAGTCGTCATTGCCGGTGTAGAGCGAAATGTCCCGAGCTCGTCCCGACTCCGCTACCGCCCGGAGCACGTCGATCGTCTGATATCGGTTGAACGGAGCCACCTTGATGGCGACCACGTTCTCGATCGCGGCGAACCGGCGCCAGAACGAATAACTCAAGTTCCGGCCCCCCACCGCGGGCTGGAGGTAGAAACCGATCACCGGGATAATCCGAGCCACCTCGCGGGCATGGTCCAGCAGGCGACCGTCGGTCCATGCCGACAGACCGCCCAACGAGAGCAGGGCGGCATCATAGCCCAAGTCCCGGGCCAGCCGCGCCTCGCGGAGCGCCGGGACGGTCGCCCCGACGACGCCGGCAATCGCGACGGCCTTCCGGGGGGCCGCCCGGATCGTCTCGATCCCTAACGCCAACACCGGCTGATATAGCCCAGCCTGCCGGATCGCGAACTGGGTGGTGTGAACGCCGAGTGCGATGCCGGCCACACCGGCATCCAGGTAATAGCGGGTCAACGCCCGCTGCCGTCGCTCGTCCAGCCGGCGGGACCGAGTCAGCGCCAGCGGATGGGCCGGAATGACGCCGCCCTCGGCGAGCTGGGATCGAACCGTCACCCTAAAACCTGCCTTCCCGCTCGCCGAAATGAGTCGGCTTGGTTAGCGAACGCCCGCCGGTCTCGATCCAGTTCGCGACCGAGTCGATCATCTGGTCCAAACTGGTCGGAGCCGGCCCGAACAGACGCTCCGATTTCGCGGCGTTCGAGAGCAACGCGGTCGGCTGCTCGGTCCCCGTAAACAAGGGATCGATTTGCCACCGCCGCCCAAATGCCTCGGCGATGCCCCGCACCGAAACCGCCGGCCGCCCCGTCACGTTCACCACGAACGGCGGCGAGCCGGCGTGAGCGAGGGCTTGAATCGCGATGGCGTTGGCGTCCCGCTGCCAGATCACATTGACATGCCCCATCTGAAGATCCACCGGCACGCCGGCTCGGACCCGATCGGCGATGTCCCGAAGCACGCCGTACCGGGGCTCGATCGCATAGTTGATCCGAAGGACGGCAACCGGTGTCTGGTTCCGCTCCGAAAAGAACGCAAAGACTCGCTCCCGCCCCAAGGCCGACTGGCCATACTCCCCGACCGGTTCGGTGGGATCGGTTTCGGTCGGGCCGGCGGAGGTCGTCGGCCAGAACGGATAGACATTGCCGGTCGAGAACACCGCGATACGAGACCCCGGGTACCGGGCCGCGATCAGCCCCGGGAGATAGGCGTTGACCGCCCAGGTCCTGGCCGCATCGTGGCCAGTGCCAAACTTCTGGCCCACCATGAAGATCACGTTAGGTGCGTCGGGAAGCCGGGCTACGGCACCGGGTTCAAACAGATCGGCCGAGATCAACGCGGCCCCGGTGCTCTCGAGGGCTGCCCGCGCCGTTGGATCGGTCCACCGAGCCACCGCCGTGACCCGTCTGCCCGAGCCGGCCTCGGCGTTGGCCCGGCAGAGGAGGCTCACGAGACTGGGGCCCATTTTGCCCCCGGCACCGAGGACCACTACGTCGCCGGGAAGCCGGCCAAGGGCCTCCACCAGAGACCCGGTTGGGGCGGACAGGGCCAGGTTGAGTTCGGCTTTACGATCCATGGGTCAACGATAGCCTGGAACCGGGTTCAATCTCCATCCACTCTGGGTCTCAAGGTCTTTAGGCCCTGGCCGATACCATACGGTGAGATCACCCACCCGGTCTTTTGGCGGAATAGGAAATGGCCGAGCCACCCGACGCGTCGCGACAGCAATTGCAGACCGCACTCGATGCCGTCACGGCCTCGTTCAGCGGCGCTCGTCCGGTCTCGCCGGTCAGTGCCGCGCCTGCGCCCGCTCCGTCCGTCGCGGCGGGCGGCAAGCAGGAACTGGTGAGCGCGTTCGACAAACTGGTGGAGCATGAGGCCACCAAATCGACCCGATTCATGGCGGCACTCCCGCCGATCTGGCGGCGACTGGTCCGGCCGGCCATCATCGCCATCTGCCTGTCGGCCGCTCTCTACTTCACTATGGCGCGTCCAGCCTGGCTTTATCCCCGATTCGAGGCCCCGAGCGATCCGGCCAGTATCGAGTCGGCCCAACGGATGCTGGTGGCCACCTCGTTGCTGCTGAAACAGTACCAGCAGCAATACGGAAACCTGCCGACAAAAATGACCGATGTCCGAGGGTCGTTCCCCGCCGTCTCGATGAGCGGTACGGCGATCGGCGGTTTCCAGCTTTTCTCGACGGTTGGAACCCGCTCGGTGGTAATGACGGTGGAACCTGGGCGTCCCGCTACCGTGTCGGGAGGAAAACCATGAACCGCCGTGGCTTTAGTCTCATTGAGCTGATGACGGTTGTTGCCATCATCGGGCTCTTGGCCTCGATCGCCTTGCCGAAGTACCAGGCACTTCGGAAACGAGCCATTGCCGCCGAGATCGTCACCAATGTCCGAACTCTCCGGCTCGGCGCCTTCCAATACAACGAGTCCTCAGGAGTTTGGCCGGAGACCAGCAAGCTCGGAGGTGTGCCGGCCGGGGTAGGGCCCTATCTCCCTGGTGACGGTTCGACCGTCATGCAGGGCACCGACTATGCCCTTGGGTGGTCGACAACGGCAGCGGACAAGACCAGCGGTGCTATCCAGATGATCCAGGTGGCCCTGACCGATGGGACCTTGTGCCTGGCCGTCTACGGGTTGCTAGGCGGGAAATCCAACGCCGATGTCCTCGCCAGCTGCGACAAGACCGGTGGCAACATCTTCGTGACCATCGACCGCTAGGCCGCCTTATTCGCTCGCGGGTAAGCCGTGGAGGGTGATATACTGAGGTCGACCCCAGCGAAATGCTTGCCGTGGCCCGACTCGACCTGCCGGATGTTTCCCTCTACTACGAAGATCACGGCAGCGGTGAACCGATCCTGTTCCTCCATGGGCTCGGCGGGGCGTGCCGCGATTGGGAGCCCCAGCGCAAGTTCTTCGAACCGAGCTTCCGCGTTCTCGCCTATGACGTCTGCGGCCACGGCCAATCCGGCAAACCCAAGGGCCCTTATTCGTTGGCCCAATTCGGCCGGCACACCGCCGAACTGATTCGCCGGGTTGTCGGTGGGCCGGTGCACGTCGTCGGGCTCTCGATGGGAGGGATGGTAGCCTTTCAACTGGCCGTCGATGCCCCGGACCTGATCCGAACCATGACCATCGTCAACAGCGGGCCCGAGTTGGTGCCGAGGAATCTGACCGAGCGGATGGCCCTTTTGAGCCGGGTGGCGATTGTCCGATGGCTTGGCCTCGAGAAGATGGGCAAGGTTTTGGCTCCCCGGTTGTTTCCCAATCCGGACCAAGGGCCCGAGCGGGCCGAATTCCTGGCCCGATTCCTCACCAACGACCGGGACGGGTACCTAGCCGCCTTGCGAGCCCTGATCGGCTGGCGGGTGACCCCGTCGATTGGACGGATCAAGGTCCCCACGCTGGTGGTCGCCTCCGAGCTCGACTACACGCCGCCGGAGCGCAAAGAGGAGTACGTCCGGCTGATGCCTAACGCCAAGATGGTGGTGGTGCCCGACGCCCATCACGGCCTCCCGATGGAAGATCCGGAGACCTTCAACGAGGTCCTGGCCGAGTTTCTGTCCGTTCACGCTAGCAGGAGTTGACGCTATGGGGTTTTGGTCAGTGTTGGCGACCCTGACTGTGGCTAGTGGTTCGCCCGGCCCGGTCTATGAGGTCTACGCGGTCGAGTATGCCCGGTTGGTTGGGTTTGGGGCCGACAATTTGATCCTCGGCGCCGATCCGGCCCGTAAAATCAATGGCTCGATGATGGTCTGGGTCCTCAAGGGCGAAGGCCGGGTCATCTTGGTCGACGCCGGATTTTACCGCCAAGAATTTCTGGATGCCTGGAAGAAAAACGTGGTCGGCTTCATCAAGCCGTCGGTGGCGGTGGCCAAGCTTGGCATCACGCCGGATCAAGTGACCGACGTCATCATTTCCCACATGCATTGGGACCACGCCGACGGCGCCGACCTGTTTCCCAAGGCCCGGGTTTGGGTCCAACGCGCGGAGTATGAGTTCTACCGGATCCCCGCCAACCTGCCCAAGACCGGGGTGTTCCAGTCCGACGTCGACATGTTCGACCGGATCAAAACCGATGGCCGGCTCCAGCTGGTGGACGGCGACGACCAGACCGTGGCTCGAGGCGTCCGAGTGTACATCGGGGGCCGCCACACCAAGGAGTCGCAATACGCCAGCGTGGAAACGAAGTCGGGCACCGTGGTGCTGGCCTCGGATAATCTCTACCTTTTCGAAAATCTCGAACGGCACCGGCCGATCGCGGCCACCTGGGACACGGTCTCCAATCTCGCGGCCCAATCGCGGATGGTTGCGCTGGCCCGGGGGACCCGGCTGGTGGTTCCCGGTCACGATGCGGCGGTGTTCAAGCGGTTCCCTCTCGTCAAACCGGGCGTTGCCCGGATCGAGTAAGTCATGATCGCGCCAATCCTCCTGCTCCTTCAGGCCGCCCAGCCGTTCAACGTCGACTCGGTTCGCGGCCCGACCAAGCGCCTCGAATTCACCGCCACCGAGGGGACCTGGCTCTCCGTCGACGTCTCGCCTGACGGGCGGAAGATCGCGTTCGACCTGCTTGGCACCCTCTACGAGATGCCGATCACCGGGGGTGACGCCGTCCCGCTGACCAAGGGCCGGTCGTACAACCACCTGCCGCGATACAGCCCCGACGGCACCCGGATCCTTTTCACCTCCGACCGGAGCGGGCACGAGGAAGTATGGGTGCTGTATCGTGGCACCGACTCGGTGGCGAGGTTCTCCAAGTTCGAGCAGCGGGCATTTCAAGGGAGCTGGTCTCGGGATGGCCGGGCCGTCTATCTGAGCACCATGGACCTGGGTGCCAAGTTTGTGGGCCATCGCGTCGATGCCTACGGCTCGGTCACTGACCTGGTGCGGAATGGCGTCTTCGGGGCGGCGACTCACTTCAACGAGCACCCGTCCAACGGGAAGGTCTACTTCTCCGAGCCGGCCGGTCCGATCTACCAATCGGGATTCCGGATCAAGACCTACGACCTCAAGACCGGCCAATCGGCCACCTACCTCGAGCGGTCGGGTGGCGCCGCCGATCCGATCTTGTCGCCAAACGGTGAGTGGCTCGCCTACGTCCATCGGGACGACAAACGCACCGTGCTGGTTCTCCACGAGCTGGCCACCCAGCGCGAACGGGTCCTGATTCCGAATCTCGATCGCGACCGCCAGGAGTCCGGGGCGGGAACCACGTTCGGGATCTACCCCAATTTGGCTTGGACGCCCGATAGCCGGGAAATGGTAGTGTTCTTCGGCGGTAAGTTGCACGCCGTCACGGCGTCGTCCGGCGCGGTTCGGGACATTCCGTTTCGGGCCCCGGTCAATCGGGTCCTGGCCGAGACGATCCGTTTTCCGGTCCCCCTCGCCGAGGGGCAAGCACGGAGCAAGGCGCACCGGTGGGGCCAGCGGACCGACCAGGGGGTTCTCTACGAAGCGTTAGGCGACATCTATCTCGCCAATGGAGCCGACCGGGTCAACCTGACGGCCACCAGGGCGTTCGAGTCGAGTCCGGTCTATGACCCGGCGACCCGGACGGTGTACTACGCCTCGTGGTCCGATGACAGCCTTGGCGCGGTCTGGTCGCAATCGATCGCGGCCCCGCGGCGTCCGGCGCCGATCAAGCTCTCCGGCAAGCCGGTCCAGTACGGCTCGCTTCGGCTCTCGCAAGACGGCAAGACGCTCGCCTACCTCCGGGGGGGCGATGAAATTCATCGCGGGGTTGATCTGGCCGATCAAACCCAGTTCGGGCTGGTCCTCCTTGGCCCCGACCGGAAAGAGCGGGAGATCGCCACCCTCGAGTGGAGCCCGAGTTATCCCCATGCCTCGCGACGGCCGCCGGCTCTCAGTTTCTCGCCCGACGGCGCGACCGTGTTCTTCACCGAGATGGTCCGCGACACGATGTTCCTCCGCTCGATCCGCTCCGACGGCTTCGACCGGCAGACCCTCTACGCCTTTCCGAACGCGGTTCGCGCCCTGGTGTCGCCCGACGGGAAATGGATTGCGGTCCAGGAGTACCTCCGCAGTTACGTCATTCCGATGGCGTTTGCGGGAAAAATGGTGACCGCGAGTCCCTACGACAAAATCGGGGTTGCCTACCGGATCAATGCCGACGACGGCGACTACTTCGACTGGACCGCCGACAGCAAGGGCCTAACCTGGACCCGGGGCTCCGACTTCTACGAGAAATCACTGGCCGACGTCCTGGCCGGCGCCACCACCGCCCGGAAGACCGATCTTTCAGTTGGGTTCGATGTGGCCACGCCCACCGGGGTGATTGCCTTGGTCAACGCCCGTGTGATCACCGTCGATCCGACCCGGCGGGTGCTCGAACGGGCCACGATCATCGTAAACCGGAACCGGATCGAGGCCGTCGGCGTCGGCCTCACGCCGCCGGCCGGCGCCAAGGTCTTCGATCTCGCCGGCAAGACGGTGATGCCGGGGATCATCGATTCCCATGGCCACTACAACATGGATCTTTCGTCGCTTACCAACGTCGAGCAAGACCAACTCGGCCTGGTGGCCAACTTGGCGTACGGGACCACCACGCTCTACGAGGTCTACGGGAACCACGTCAAGGATCACCTGGTATCCGACCTCCAGCTAAAGGGCGACATCCGGGGCGCCCGGCTCCTGACCGTCGGCCAGCCGATCTACGGGCTTCGGAACTACCGCCCCAAATTGTTCCGCCCGATCAACTCGCAGGCGGAGGCCGACGAAGTAGTCGGGTTTAACCGGGCTTACGGCGCCACCGCGCTCAAGGACTACGTCCAATTCAATCGCTCGGCTCGAATGCAGATGTACGACGCGGCCCGACGGATGGGCGTGAACGTCGTCGCGGAGAGTGCGGTCGATTTCCAAATGGACTGGACCATGCTGATGGACGGCGTGTCGGGCATCGAACACACCGTGGGGCTCACACCGCTGTACGACGACGTCCGCCGGCTTTGGGCCGCGACCGCCGCAGGCAACACCCCGACCCTGATCGTGTCGTACAACGGCCCCCCGGGCGAAACCGCCTTTCACCAAGAGGAACGCCTCTGGGAAGATCCCAAGCTGCTCCGGTTTTTTCCCAAGGACTATCTGATCACGTTTCGCCGTCCGACCCGGTATTTTGCCGATGACATCTACGCGGTCACCATGGCCGAGGAGATTCGGAAGCTGGGGGCGGCCGGGGTCTCGATCCAAGTCAGTGGCCATGGGCAAATGCACGGCCTCGACAAACATTGGGAAATGGAATTGATGAGCCGAGGCGGTTTCACCCCGACGGAGATTATCGCGACTGCTACCATCAATGGCGCCAAGTATCTTGGCCTCGATCGCCAGCTCGGCTCGATCGAGCCCGGTAAGTTGGCCGATTTGGTGATCCTCGAGGCCAATCCGCTCGATGACATCCGGAACACCCGGAAAATCGAATCGGTGATGCAGAATGGCTTTCTCTACCGGGGGGCCGATGCGACCCGGATCTATCCCAATCCCGAGCCGGCCGGCCGCGCCGCCCCGGGCCGAGGCCCATTCCGAGGCGAGTGGCCCTGACGGTGACCGGCGTCACGCGCGGGTCACGCCGCCCAGGGTACTTTGGGCCGTCCTCTTCATGGAGCAATGCGTGAAACGAACGATCCTGATGGCCGTGGCCGCCCTGGTGCTGTTGCTGGGCTGCCTTGCCTCGCCGGCCGCCGCCCAAATCAAGGGTGAACGGTTTCTTCGAGTGCCCGACAGCAGTGCCGTCCAAGTGGTCCGGTTGGCCGACGGATCGAGCCTGGTCGGCCGGTTCATCGACGTCAGTGGCGACCCGGTTCGCTTCGAAACCGGTGGAGGAGTGGTCTCGATCCGGCGTGCCGACCTTCGCGACATCAGGGAAATGGCTCGGGGCGCGGTCAAGAACGGCCAAGTGTGGTTTGATGATCCCAATCCAACCCGGCTTTTTTTCGGACCCACCGCCCGCAGCCTTCCCAAGGGTGAGGGTGACTTCTCCAGCACCTATGTCTTCTTCCTGAGCGGAGGGTATGGGGTCGGGGGCAACGCGCAGATCGGCGCCGGATTCTCGATCTTCCCGAGCGATGATTTTACCGACAACATCTTCTTCGTCACGGCCAAAGTCGGCATCAAGGCCGGCAAGAACGCCCAGTTCGCCGTCGGAGGGTTGGTTGGATCAGTCGGGGCCTTCCTCGACGATCTCGGCGGCCGCGATCGTGCCGGGGTGGGCGCGCTCTATGGCGTCGGTACCTTCGGATCGAAGGATCATGCGCTGACCTTCAGCACCATCATGCCGTTTGCCTCCGGCGACTTCGCCAACGATCCGATCCTGATGCTCGGCGGGGAGACCCGAATTGCCCGGCGTCTCAAGCTCGTGACGGAGAACTACCTTTCGACGGCAGGCGGCGATGCCGTCTTGAGCTATGGCGTCCGGATCCTCGGCGAGAAGATGTCGGCCTCGCTCGGTCTCATCAACACCACGGATGGCGGCGTGTTTCCGGGGTATCCCTACGTGGACTTCGTCATTCGGTTCTGAGAGCAATGGCCCTTTTCAAAGAATACGACCGGTACGACGGGCTCGGCCTAGCCGAACTGGTTCGGACCCGCCAGGTATCGGCGATCGAGGTGCTCGACGCCGCGTTGGCTCGCGCCGACCGCCTCAATCCCAAAATCAACGCGATCATCCATCGGATGGACAACCTGGCCAGGACGGCGCCGGTCGGCACCGGTCCCTTGGCCGGGGTGCCCTTCCTCATCAAGGACCTGGTTCAGCTCGTGAAAGGGGAGCCGTACCGGGCCGGCAGCCGCTTCATGGGAGACTACCGCCCCGATCATGACACCGAGTTGGTGATCCGATTCCGCCGGGCCGGGTTGATCCCTTTCGGCAAAACCAACACGCCTGAACTCGGCCTGACCCCGTACACCGAACCCGAACGGTTCGGCCCGAGCAAGAATCCCTGGAACCTGACCCGAACCACCGGCGGTTCGAGTGGCGGATCAGCGGCGGCGGTAGCGGCCCGGATCGTTCCGATTGCGGGTGGCGGCGATGGCGGGGGTTCGATTCGGATTCCGGCCTCGTGCTGCGGGGCCTTTGGCTTGAAACCGAGCCGCGGCCGGAACCCGACTGGTCCCGACGTCGGCCAGCTCTGGCACGGAGCGGTGGTCGACCATGTCATTACCCGAAGCGTTCGCGACAGTGCCGCCGTGCTCGATGCCACCGCGGGAGCCGACCCAGGGGCGCCGTATGCCTGTCCAGCCCAGGCCCGCCCCTATCTCGAAGAAGTGACTCGGGCGCCCGGCAAGCTGCGAATCGGGTTCACCACCAAGTCGTTTCTGGGCAAGGCCTCCCATCCCGACTGCGTGACGGCGGTGACCAAGACGGCGCAGTTGCTGGAAACGTTAGGGCACGAGGTGGCCGAGGCTGCCCCGGTGTTCGATGGGGCCGCCTTTGCCGATGCGTTCGTGACGATGGTCTGTTCCGAATGCGCCGCCGACATCCATGACGCCGGCATGCTGCTCGGCAAACGGCCGATTCGCACCGAGTTCGAGGCCGCCACCTGGGCCGTTCGTCTCCTCGGTCAGGCGTTGTCCGCCGAGGACCTGGCCATCGCGCTCCGGGTGGTGGGGCAGGTCGGCCGGAAAGTCGGGGCGTTCTTCGAGCGGTACGACCTCCTACTGACGCCGACCCTAGCGGTTCCGCCGTTTCCGATCGGTGCCCTCCAGCCCAAACCGTCCGAGCGGGCAGCGCTCGATATCTTGGGCCGGATCGGCTCGGGCCGGCTGCTTAGGCGGGGCGGTCTCCTGGCGCAGATGGCTGACCAGATTTTCGAAACCATCCCGTTTACTCCCCTCTTCAATGCCACCGGGCAGCCGGCCATGAGTGTTCCGCTCGAATGGAATGCTGAGGGCCTCCCTATTGGGGTTCATTTCGTGGCCAAGCTCGGCGACGAAGCGACCCTGTTCCAGTTGGCGGGCCAGCTCGAACAGGCCCGCCCGTGGGCCGCCCGGATGCCGTTACTTGGAGAAACACCCCATGGCTAAAGCACCAGCGTTCAAACTCGTCAAACGTCCCGAGACCGTCCGCCACGGCAAGACGCTGCGGAGCGGCCCAGTCAAGAAGGAGCTCGACCGGATCGAGGTGGCGAGCCGGGA
>JAYVJS010000480.1:0-5946 GCA_043769075.1 Gemmatimonadota bacterium
GTGTTCGACATGTTCGGGGTGGCGTTTCGGGGACATCCGGATTTGCGGCGGATCCTGATGTGGGACACCTACGCCGAAGGCCACCCCCTCCGCAAGGACTTCCCGCTCCGGGGCAACTTCACCCGTGCCGAGCAGACCCGGCAAGCCCTCGCCGCCAATCCGGAAGCCCACTACTCGATGGAGGAACTGTCGATCGCGGACGCGTTTGACGAGTTACCCGAGGATATGAAGCGGCGACTCGAAAAAGGCGAGCGAGGAGAACTCCGATGAGCACCCGAACGCTGGAACTGGCGTTGGCGACCCCGGGGCTCGACGCCGCGGGCCGGCCGGCGCGCCTGCCGCTGACCTCGAGAAAGGGGAGCGACGACGAGTTCGGGGCCGAGCACATGCTGATCAACATCGGCCCCCAGCATCCAGCAACCCACGGGGTCCTCCGGCTGGTGCTCGAGCTCGAGGGCGAAACCGTGATCCGGTGTATCCCCCATGTGGGGTATCTCCACTCCGGATTCGAGAAGTTGGGCGAGTATCGCCACTACAACCAGATCGTGCCGTTGACCGACCGGACCGACTACCTCTCGCCCATGGCCAACAACGTCTGCCTCGCGCTGGCCGCCGAGAAACTGATGGGGGTCACGATCACCGAACGGTGCCAGGTCCTCCGGGTCATCGCCTGCGAAATGAGCCGGATCATCTCCCATCTGGTGTGGCTCGGTACGACGGGGATCGACTTAGGCGCCTTTACGCCGTTTCTCTGGTCGTTCTACCAGCGAGAGCGGATCTATAACCTGCAGGAATCGTGGACCGGCGCCCGGCTCACCACCAGCCTGACCCGGGTCGGCGGGATGCTCGCCGACGTGCCCGACGGATTTGAGGCGGCTCTCCGGGATTTCTGCCGGACCTTCCCCCATACCCTCGACGAAGTCGATTCGATGTTTACCCGCAACTCCATCTGGTGCGGGCGAACCCAAGGCGTCGGGATCATGAACGCCGACGACGCGATCAACTACTCGCTGTCCGGTCCGATGCTCCGGGCCAGCGGCGTGGCGTACGACGTCCGAAAAGACCGGCCGTATTTGGGCTACGACAGCTACGACTTCGACGTTCCGGTTGGCGAGCATGGTGATATCTACGACCGGTACCGGGTCCGGCTCGAAGAGATGTACCAGTCGAATCGGATTCTCGATCAGGCCCTCGACCGACTGGCCAAGCTCAAAGGCGCCCCGCTCAACACCGACGATCATCGGGTCATTTTGCCGCCCAAGAGCCGGGCCATGAGCGACATGGAGGCCATGATCCATCACTTCAAGCAAGTGATGGAAGGCGTGGCCGCCCCGGTTGGCGAGGCCTACCTGGGGGTCGAAAACCCCAAGGGTGAACTCGGCTATTACTTCGTGTCCGACGGCACCGCCAAGCCGGTGCGGTGGCGGATTCGTCCGCCGTCATTCATTAACCTGGCTTGTTTACCCAAGCTCTGCGAGGGCGCTCTGCTGTCGGATGTCATTGCCATCAACGCGAGCGTGGATATCGTGATGGGAGAGATCGATCGATGAGCGGCGCCGCCCATGCCCACGCCGACGCCCCATACCAGCCCGTGTTCGTCGGTCCCGTCAAAGCGAAACTTGACGCCCTCTTTCCACTCTATCCGACGAAGCAGGCCTGTCTGCTCCCGGCGCTCTGGATGGTCCAAGAGGCCCGCGGCTGGATCCCACCCGAAGGCATCGCCGAAATCGGGGCGGTCCTTGGGCTCACCCCGGCGTACATTCGCGGCGTCGCGACATTTTACACGATGTACCATCTCCACCCCGTCGGTCGGTACTTCATTCAAGTCTGCGGCACCTCACCGTGCCACCTCTGTGGGTCGGACAACGTCCTCCGGGCCATTTTGACGGCAACCGGCTGCGGCGAACTCGGCGCCACCAGCCCGGACGGGCGGTTCACCGTCGCCGAAGTCGAATGCCTCGGCGCCTGCGGATTTGCCACGCCGGTCATGATCAACGACGATTTCCACGATAGCGTCACCCCCGAACAGGTTCCGGGGATCCTCGCGAGGTATCTATGACTCGGCGCTCGGCATTCGGCACTCGGCACTCGGCCGGCCACGATCAGCGCGGGGCGGTGTAAATGGGGTTTCCGCATCCGTCGCATCCGAAGGAGACGGTAGTTCTCTCGAAGTACTTTGGAGACGCTGAGGCTCGGACCTTTGCGGGGTGGGTCAAACGGGGGGGATACGAGGCGCTCAAGAAGGCCCTCGCCATGACACCCGACGCGATCATCGAGGAAATCAAGGCGTCCGGTTTGCGGGGAAGGGGTGGGGCGGGGTTCCCAACGGGTTTGAAGTGGAGCTTCATGCCCAAGGGCGACAACAAGCCGCACTACTTGGTCTGCAACGCCGACGAGTCAGAGCCCGGCACCTTCAAGGACCGGGAAATCATGCGGTGGACCCCGCACCAGCTGATCGAGGGCTGTGCCATCGGCGCCTATGCCATCGGGGCCGAGCGATGCTACATCTACATTCGGGGCGAATTCACCGAACCTTGGAAGGTGATGACCCAAGCGGTGGAGGAGGCATACGCCAACGGGGCACTGGGGCCTAACGCGTTCGGGTCGGGCAAGCGGATTGAGATCGTATTGCACCGGGGTGCCGGCGCGTACATCTGCGGCGAAGAGACCGCGATGATGAACTCGCTCGAAGGCAAGCGAGGTAACCCACGCATCAAACCGCCGTTCCCCGCCGTCGCGGGGCTCTTCGGGATGCCGACGACGATCAACAACGTCGAGACGCTCGCCGCCACCCCACATATCCTCACCCGGGGCGCCGCTTGGTACAAAGCGTTGTGCTTGAGCAACCCCAAGAGCACCGGGACCAAGCTGTTCTCGGTCTGCGGTCATGTCATGAAGCCCGGTAACTTCGAGATCACGATGGGCTTCCCGATGAAGGACATGATTTACGACCTGGCCGGCGGAATGCGACCGGGCCGGAGACTCAAGGCCGTCATTCCAGGCGGGTCGTCGGTGCCGATTATGAACGCCGCCGAGGCCGAGGCGGCGCTCTGCGACTACGAGGGCATCGTCGCTCAAGGTTCGATGCTCGGATCGGCCGGCTTCATCGTCATGGACGACTCGGCCGACATTGTGTACGAGGTCTATCGCCTGGCCAAGTTCTACGCTCACGAATCGTGCGCTCAGTGTACCCAGTGCCGGGAAGGCACCGCCTGGACCACTAAGATTCTCGAACGAATCCTGAAAGGGCAGGGGAAGCATTCGGACCTCGACCTCCTCCTCGACCTGTCCGAGCAAATGACCGGTCGGACCATCTGCGTCCTGTCCGATTCGTGCGCGGCGCCCATTGTGAGCGGCATCAAGAAGTTTCCCGAAGAATTCGAAGCCTACTTAAGCCGGTCCAAAGCGCCGGCGCTGGCGGCCGTATGAGCGATCTGGTCAACGTCACCATCGATGGTGTGGCGATCGCCGTGCCCAAGGGCACCACGATCATCGAAGCAGCCAAGCAAGCGGGCATTCTGGTCCCGCATTACTGCTACCATCCGTCCCTCCCATCGCCGGCGGTTTGCCGGATGTGCCTCGTCGACGTCGAGAAAGCCCCGAAATTGATGCCGGCCTGCGTCACCACGGTGGCCGAGGGCAACGTCATCAATGTCAACAACGAGAAATCGAAAAAGGCCCGGGAGTCGGTCCTCGAATTTCTCTTGATCAATCATCCGCTCGATTGCCCGATTTGCGATCAGGCCGGCGAATGCGAACTCCAGGACTACGTCTTCCAGGAAGGCCGAGCGGAGACCCGGTATTCCGACTACGCCAAACGGTACAACCCGGTCGAGGACTTCGGGCCCGATGTCCTGTACGTGGCCAATCGGTGCATCCTCTGCACCCGGTGCGTTCGCTTCATGGAGAACGTCGCCGATGACCCGGTCCTCAATGTGTCGGAGCGGGGCGACCGGGCCTATATCGGGATCGACCCCGATCATGAGCTCACCCATCCCTGGTCCGGCAACGTGGTCGATCTGTGCCCGGTGGGGTCGCTAATCTCAAAGGATTTCCTCCACAAGGCGCGAGCTTGGGATCTCGACAAAACCGCCAGTGTCTGTCCCGGGTGTACCCAGGGCTGCAACACCATGATCGACACTCGCGATGACGTGGTCGTCCGGCTTCGGCCCCGACCCAATCTCGAGGTCAATCGCCACTTCATCTGCGATACCGGGCGCGCCGACTATCGGTGGATGAACCGGGGCGACCGGATCGAGGCCCCGCTGGCTCGGCACTCGGCTTCCGGTGCCCGGCACTCGGCAATGGGGTGGGATGCGGCGTTAGCGCAGTTGGCGGAGCTCGTCCGAGCGGCGAAGCGCGTGGTGATCTTGGCGTCGGGACGGGCCTCGACCGAGTCGCTCGGGCTGGTGCGGCAGCTGGTTGATGGCCGAACGGTCACCGCCGCGATTCAGGTTCCGATGGGGGTCGAGGCGCCGCTGGCGGGGATTCCGAATCTGGCTCTCCGGGCGGAGCGGGTGCCGAACCTCGCGGGAGCCCGGATGGCGGGGTACTCGACCGACTGGACAGCGGCCGTAACGGCTTCGAAGGCGGCCGATCTCACCATCGTCCTCGACGCCGACTTGACCGACTCGGACGTGGCGGCGTTGGGCCCGTCGACGGTCGTGATCGGGACCGTCGACGACGATCGGCTCCACGGTGCGATCTTGATCCTGCCCACCACCAACATGGCCGAGGAAAACGGCACCTACGTGAATCGCGATGCGAGGGTCCAGCGTTACTTCCAAGCCAAGGCCGCGCCCGGGATGGCGCGCCCGGCCTGGTGGATCGCGGCGGAAGCCGGGCAGTTGAACGGCGGGGCCGCGGCGCCGGCTACTGCCGCCGCGGCGTTCGCCTCGCTCGGAAGTTCGATTCCCGCCCTGGCCGGTCTCACGTATGCTGAATTGGGACACACTGGCCGGGTGGTGATCCCGGCCACCGCCGGAGCGGCCCGATGACGCCAGAGCTGAAGGGATTTCTGCTTTTCGCCGTCCTCAAAATGGTGGTCGTCTTCACCATCACAATCGTGGGGGTCGCGCTCCTGACCCTGATGGAACGAAAAGTGTCGGCCTGGATGCAGAACCGGCGCGGTCCTAATCGGGTCGGGTGGGCCGGCTTGCTGCAACCCGCCGCCGACGGCGTCAAGAACATCTTGAAAGAAGAGACCTTCCCGGAAGAGGCGAACACCTTCCTGTTCATCCTGGCGCCGGCATTGGCGTTCATTCCCGCCATGTGCCTCGCCGCGGTGATCCCGTGGGCCGCCCCGATGACGGTCAACTTCGACCGAACCTGGCCACTGTTGGGCGCGGTGTCCTATCACGGCTCCCTCGCCATGTCGGTCGCCGATCTCCCGATCGGCTTTCTGTTTGTGCTCGCCATCAGTTCACTTGGCGTGTATGGTATCGCGCTGGCCGGGTGGTCGTCGAACAGCAAGTACGCCCTCCTCGGCGGACTGCGGTCGAGCGCCCAGATGATCTCCTACGAGGTCGCCATGGGCATGAGTTTGATCCCGCTGCTGCTCATGACCGGCAATGCCACCTTCAGCGAGGTCATCAAGGCGCAGCAGCAGGGTCTCTGGTTCGTTCTGCCGCTGACCCTCTCGTTCTTCATCTTCATGGTCGCCGGGTTTGCCGAAACCAATCGGCTCCCGTTCGACTTGCCCGAGGCGGAATCGGAGTTGATTGCCGGGTACCACACGGAATACAGCGCGATGAAGTTTTCCCTCTTCTTCATCGCCGAATACGCGAACATGGTCACGGTCTCGGCCATGATGGCCACCCTGTTTTTCGGCGGGTGGGATTTGCCGGGCCGCTGGGACGAGACCGGGTCGAGCCTTGCCACGGTGATCACCGGCCTGGCCATGTTCCTCAAAACCTTCTTCTTCCTGTTCTTCTTCATGTGGATCCG
>JAYVJS010000481.1:0-4563 GCA_043769075.1 Gemmatimonadota bacterium
CAGGGTTGTTGGTTTTCGATGCAGGGTTGGCTCCCCACTGCCGGAGGAGGTGGGTCAACTCGTCGGCGGTCGCGAACCGCCATTTGTCGCCAGTCGTCAGGTTCTCGACCACGCCGGTGAGGGAAAGCTCGGCCCCGATCGACTGGGCCCGGGTCTGAAGGACGAAGTAGCCGTGCCGAATTTCTGGGTCCATTGTGGTGGTCTCCAACTCGTGGGCTCGGTTGCGATTGCATGCTTGGATGAGGCGTCGCGGGCTCCCCTACGGCGCCACCCGGATCACCAGGGTCACATCATCGGCAAAGTGTCCATCGAACTCTGGTACCGTGGCGTCGTCCGCCACATCCTCGAACGCGAAGATCTCGATGACCACGTAACGGGTGCCGGCCGGTAGGTCGATGGTGCCGACGACTCTTTCCCAGGTGGCCGGATCGCTGTCGCTTAGGAGATCGAAGCGCTGGACCCGCAGCGCCGTTTGCGGTTGGTGACCGCGACCCTCACCTTCACAAACGTGTTGCCGGAAATATCGCATCCGGTGATGACCCCCAGAACCAGGCCAAACCCCAAGGACCGTCGCAGCAGAGGGGTGAAGGCCTTTCGGGCGTTTCCACCATGGCACGGGTTCATATTGAATGTTCCTCATTGAGTGCGGTGGTCTCGACCTAGCGGGGTCTCAGTCACGGTAGCATCTTATGAAGGGGCGTCGAACTGGCCGTTAGCCAGCCGTTATCCCGTTGAAACACTTGACGTTGTCCGCCCTGAGCTTGGAGTGCCCGTGCCGGCTTTGTTCCACCTCCAAACCCTTGGGCCCCTCGAGTTGACCCGAGGCGGCGAGCCGGTCGGGGCTCGGCGGCGCAAGGAGCTGGCGCTCCTGGCCTATCTGGCTCGCCGATCGCCGCGACCGGTTGAGCGAGACAGCGCCATGGCCCTGTTTTGGGGGGACCGGCCCGACGCGAAAGCCCGGCTTTCCCTTCGGCAGGCGCTGTTCGAGTTGCGATCGGTGGTTGGCGATGCGCTGGTGGCGAGCGGGACCGATCTCCGGGTCGATCCAGCACTCCTGTCGGTCGACGCGACCGAGTTCGAGGCCGACTACGCAGCCGGCCGGTTCCGTGCCGCCGCCGACCGGTGGGCCGGTCCGTTCTTAGCCGGCCTCGAGGACCTCGGCGATGAAGGCTGGGTTGAGTGGCTCGAAGGCGAACGGGCCGGGCTGACCCACGCGATGGTGGCGGCGCTCGACCATCTCGCTGCCGCCGCGGAGGCGGCCGGTGACTGGGGAGCGGTCATCGCCAACGCGGAACGGCAACTCGAACTCTCACCGGACGATTCCGAGGCCCGACGCCGCTTGTTGTTGGGATATCGGCGGTCGGGCCAGGAGTCCAAGGCGGCCTCGGCCGAGGCCCGATTCGGAATTCGGCCGGGGCCGGCGACGCCGGGCCAGGGGATCGGTCGGTCGGGGGTTCGCGGGTTGGTCAGCCCCGACCTGATTGGGCGCGACGGCGCGGTCGCGGCGCTTCGGCGCGGGTGGGAGGAGGTCCAGGCCGGGGCCGGGCGCATCATTGTGGTCGACGGGGCTGCCGGGATCGGCAAGAGCCGGCTCCTCGGTGATTTCGTTCGGGACCGCACGGCATCGGGGGCGCGCGCGGTGATCGCAACGACCCGGGCCTTTGCCTCGCAACGGGATCGTCCGTGGACCACGATCGGGCCGTTGCTGGCGATGGTGGCGGCCAACGCCAAAGGCGTCTCCGCGGTTCCGCCGCAAGCGCTGGCGTTGCTGGCGGCGATCGTTCCGGAATTGGCGGAGCGGTTTCCGAAACTTCCGCCCCGGGATGGGTCGGGCGACCCGGTCGCGGCGGCGGGCCGGCTGGTCGCCGAGGCGGGACTCGAACAGCCGCTGCTCCTCGTGGTCGACGACGGGCCCGAGGCCGACGACCAGAGCCGAGCGGTCCTCGGCGCCTTGATTCGCCATCCCTTGGCCGGGGTCCTTCTTATCGTGGCGGGGCGGTCCGACGCCTGGGCTGGATCGCCGTTGGCCGCCGACCTCACGCCGGGCCCGAACCTCGAGTGGCTGGCATTGGCGCCGCTGTCGGAGCGCGAGGTCGGGGAGCTGATTGGCTCGACCGCCCCGTTCGCGCCGAGTGATTTGGGCCGGCTCGCGGCGCGAGTCCACCGAGATACCGGTGGCGTTCCGGGGCTCGTGGAGACGATGTTGTCACAGCTGGCCGAGGCCGGCGTGATCGGTCCGGATCCCAACGGGGCGTGGGCGGTTCGGGGGGACCTCGATCAGCTGCCGACCGGGGGTGATTTCCAAGGGGCAGTGCTCAAGTCGGTGGCGACGTTGCCGCCGGACGCGCGCGAGGTCCTCGACTTGGCGGCCGTTCTCGGCCCCCGAATCGACCGCTCGGTGCTGGAGCGGGTCAGTGGTCTTGGCCCGGAGGCCTACCTGACAGCGTTAGGCGTTCTGGTGACTGGGCGGCATCTGCGGGAGCCGGCTCTCGGGCCGGGGCGGCTCGAGTTTCCGAGCGAGGCGGTCCGGCAGGCGGTGTCCCAAGGCCTGACGCCCAGTGTTCGGGCTCGCCTCGAGCGCCGGGTTGCCGGCGGTCGTCGAGTGCGGCGGTGGCTCGGCCTCGGGGTGGTGGCCGTCGGGTTGGCGGCGGTGGCGTGGTGGCAACTCGGATCGAGGCCGGCGCCCCAGGCCCCTGGCACCGGCGTGCTGTTGGCCGACCTGGTCAATGCCACCGGCGAGCCGCTGTTCGACGGATCCCTTGGCGTGGTGGCGCGGGTTGGCCTCCAGCAGTCGTCCCGGGTGTGGGTCGTGCCCCGCAATCAGATTGCCGAAGCGCTGACCCGGATGGGTCGAACGGACTCAGCGATCGTTCTCCGCGGCGAGTTGGCCCGCGAAGTGGCGTTACGGGAAAATGTCCCGTTGATCGTCGAGATGGACGTGGCTCGGGGTGGGTCCGGCTACTTGGTGACGGCCCGTCTCGTCGAGGCCCAAAGCGGGCGCGACTTGGCGAGCTATTCCAAGCGGGCCCGGACTCAGGACCAGGTCCTCGATGCGGTGACTGACGTCGTTGCACAGGTTCGGGGTGGGCTCGGTGACCAAGCCCCGTCCGACTCGGGCTTCCGATTGGCTCGAGTGACGACGGTCTCCCTGGCGGCTTTGCAGCAGTTCTCACTTGGGGGAGCCGCCTGGGACCGGAGGGCCTATGACGTGGCCGAAAAACACTATCGTCGAGCCGTCGAACTCGATTCGACTTTCGGGTTGGCCCAGGCCCGGCTCGCCGGATTCTATCTGTTCACGAACAACCGGCCCGCTGCGCTCGAGTGGGCCGAGCGGGCCCAGCGGTTCTCGGATCGGATGACCGAGCCGGAACGGTTGATTCTGGCCAACACCCGCGCCGCCGTCAAAGGAGACCATGACGCCGCGGTCGATGCGGCCGCCATGCTGGCAACCCGATATCCGACCCCTGCGAATCTCTCCGGCTACGCTAGCCAGTTGTTTCGAAGCCAGCGTTGCCGGGAGGCCATCGGGATCTTTCGGCGAGCGATTGCCCTCCGGCCGACCTCCTCGTCGTGGATCAACCTGGCCAGTTGCTACATGCTGATCGACAGCGTTAACGCGGGGCTGCAGGCCTATCAAGAAGCCGACCGCCTGGACACCACCGCCCTTTACTCCAACAACATCAACCAGGAGTGGGGGCTGGCGTTGGTTCGAGCGGGCCGCTCGGCCGCCGCGGAATCGGCCTTTCGGAAGATGGCGGCGAAGTCGTCGGTAAGCAGTCAGGCTCGAGCCTTCCGGTCGCTCGGGTTCCTCGCCATGCATCAGGGCCGCCACCGCGACGCGCTCTCGTTTCTGGATCAGTCGCTCGCCCGGTACCGGTCGGGCGGTGGCGGCGGGCTCTCGGTCTTTCGAAACCTGTTGCTCAAGGCGCAAGCCGCCGAGGCGGTGGGAGCTCCTGGGGCGGCTGGACGGTACTTGATGGAGGCGCGGAGCGTATCGAGGGGTGTTCCCCTTGAGCCGATTTACTACCCCCGGATCGCGGCCCTCCACGCCCAAATCGGCGATCGATCGGGCGCCCGCCGGTGGTTGGAAGCCTTGGGCCCGACGCTGCTCCAGGGTAACCCCGGTGATAGTGTTGTCTTCCGGATCACTCGCGCGGTGGTTGCGAACGCGGAGGGCCGCTACCGCGCCGCGCTTCAGGACCTCGAGGTCGGCCCCGATGCCAATCCATCCGTCGCGCTTCAACATTGGACCGAAAGAGGCGCCGCGTATGCTGGCCTCGGGTTGGCGGATTCGGCGCTCGCATCGTGGCAACGGGCTCGGAACTACTGGGGGTTGGGTTCCGAGTCTCAGGACGGGTGGGACAGGCTCCCGCTCCAAATGGCCGAGGCCGCCTTGACATTGGGTGACTCGGCCCAGGCCCGGACCTTGGTCGGGTCGTTGCTGCGCCAGTGGGTTGGTGCGGACTCAGCCGCGGTCGACGTTAGGCGGGCTCGGCGCCTTTGGGAAGCACTCGGCGAACCGCGCTGAACCGATGGGCGCCATCAAGGCCACCGAAGTCATCC
>JAYVJS010000482.1:0-7033 GCA_043769075.1 Gemmatimonadota bacterium
GGCGGCTGTCCTTCGAAGGCAAGGGACGGATCGGGCTGGCGGACCTGTGGCCGAACGTCGAAGGCATCCTGACGGTGCCCGGCAGTCGTTCACGGCTCCGGGTCGCCGGGTATCGGCGCCTGGTGGCTGCCAACCCCGAGGGGCGGCCCTTTGGGGCGGTGAACTCCGTGTTCGGATTGCTGGCCCACCGAGATGACGGCCAGTATTTCCGGGCCGGCGGGGCCGAAGTGGTCTTGGACAACCCGAGGTCCGGGCGGTGGAGTCTGCGAGCCTACGCGGAGCGACAAACTCCGGCCGTGACGGAAACCCGGTTCTCGATTCCTCGGATCTTCGGTAGCGACGCGCGCTTCCGGCCTAACATCACCGCGTCGCCCGCCGATCAAGCCGGGGTTCGATTGGATTTCCGATTCGACAAGCCGATTTCCCGGACCGTGACGCTCGGCGGTGACTTTGCGGCCGAAGGTGCCACTGGAGATTACCGCTTCGGAAAAGGGTCGGCCGGGTTTCGGGCGCATGTCGCCCCTGGGGGGCCGCTGGCGTTTGCCCTGGGGGCGTCGGCGGGAACGAGTACCGGAACGGTCCCCATTCAGAGTCGCTTTTTCCTCGGTGGCCCGACGAGTCTCCGAGGCTACGACGGCGGGGTGACGGCCGGGTCGGCCTTTTGGAGCGGTCGAGCTGAAGCGGCCAATAGCTTCCCCGCATTTCGGCTCACCGCCTTCAGCGACATCGGTTGGGCCGGGCCGCGGGCCGACTTTGCCCGCGGCAAGCCGCTGCTCGGGGCCGGGATGGGCGTCAGTGTGCTGGACGGCTTAGTACGCTTCGACCTCTCCCGCGGGCTCCGAGGTCCCAAGGGGTGGCGTTTCGACTTGTACTTTGACGGCGTGCTCTGAGGTACTTACGTGGAACCGCAGGGCAGCCGATACTATCCACTATGCGGATTCTCCTGTTTGGGTTGATGGTTCTTGGGGTGGCTCCCCGGGCGCTCGCCCAGGTTGCCTATTCGCACGACGCGATCGAGGAAATCCAATCGCTCACGGTGCGGGCCGACCTCACTGGGGCGGGGGACAACGGTCGGTTATCTCGCCAGCTCGAGGATGTCATCCGGCAGGAGCTGACCCGGGCCGACATTCTCTTCGAGCGCCCCGACCCGCGGGCCGAGGACTGTTGCACGCTCCGGCTCGATGTTCGCCTGGCCACCGGAGCGGGGCGGGCTCGGTTCGGGGTCGGTTACACGGTTCGGCTCGAGCTCGGTTATCGGGATCGCCTCGGGAACGCCCCGGCGTGGACCACCGTTTGGGCCGGTCGGATGCTTTCGAATATCGTTGAGCGGCCGGAGCTCGAAACTTCGGTTCGAGCGGCCGCGCTCGAGCTGGTCGGGGATTTCGTGGACCGATATCGCGAGTTCTTCCCCCGGCGCTAGGAGCAGTCCCACCGTCGGCGCTTGAACTTCCCTCCTGCTGTCGATATTGTATACACTCCTTCAGCGATTCCGGCCCCATGACGCGTTTGATGTGGTTCGGTTCGATCGGCCTGTCGGTTCTTGGTCAGGGCCCGGACCGACGGGCCGCCGATCCGGAACCCAAAGCCATCGACGCCGTCTTCGCCAAGTACGACCACACCGACACGCCGGGGTGTGCGGTCGGGGTCTTTCGGGACGGCCAGACCGTGTTCGGGCGCGGCTATGGGATGGCGGACCTGAATCAGGGCGTCCCAATCACCACCAATACGGTGTTCTACATCGCGTCGACATCGAAGCAGTTCACCGCGATGAGTACGGCGCTGTTGGCCGAACAGGGAACCATCTCCCTCGACGATCCGGTGCGGAAGTGGATTCCGGAATTGTCGTCCGTTGCCGATCGGGTAACGGTTCGGCATTTGGTGCATCACACCAGTGGCATTCGTGACTACCTCGGCCTCTGGGGATTGTCGGGCCGGGGCTTCGCGGACGAAATCCCCGCCGAGGTCGGGCTCGACTTGATCGTTCGCCAAAAGGCCCTCGACTTTGAACCGGGCAGCCGGTACTCCTATTCGAATTCCGGCTACCTCCTCCAGTCGGAAATCGTCAAACGGGCCAGCGGCCTGAGCCTGCGCCAGTTTGCAGAGTCGAAGATCTTCGGGCCGCTTGGGATGACCGCCACGCAGTTCCATGATAACAATGCCGAAATCGTTGGCCGGCGCGCGGAGGGCTACGAGCCGCTGCCTTCGGGCGGTTTTCAGATCGTGAGGACCAGCTTTGCGTTGGTTGGCGACGGCGGATTATTGACCACGATCGCTGACTTGGCCAAGTGGGACGAGAATTTCTACCACAACCGGCTGGGGACCCGAGGGGCCGCCTTGATCGACCAGGTGACGACGCCAGGACGATTCAACAGTGGCGAGCCGCAAACCTATGCCTTCGGCCTCGTGAAGGGCGAGTACCGCGGCCAACCGGTCATCCAGCACGGCGGCTCCTTCATTGGCTTCCGGGCCCAGCTGCTCCGGTTTCCATCCCAGCACTTTTCGGTGGCCGTGCTGTGCAATGACTACACGGCCCAACCGGAGCGGATGGCCGAGCAAGTGGCCGACCTCTACCTGGCCGATCGGCTGGCGCCGATTGCGGCGGCCTCGGGCGAGGTGGGTGGCCCGGTCGTGGCGGCTGACCGTCTCGATCGGTGGGTTGGACGGTACGAAATCAGGCCGGGCACTGTGGGCCAGATAACCCGGACGGGGTCCGCTCTCTCGCTCAAGGCGTTTGGGGAGTTGTTGCCGCTCACGGCCATCGACGATTCGACCTTCAGTGCCCCTATGCTGGACCGGGTCGGGTTTCGGTCGACTCCGACCGGCCCGGCCCTCTGGTCGGTGGCGACCGGCCCGTCGGAGGCGGCCCCCCGGCTCGGACCGGAGCCGAAGTACTCGACGGTTGACCTTCAGAGCTATGCGGGTCGGTATGCCAGCGACGAGCTCGATACCTGGGCCGTCGTCGAAGCCAGAGGCGACACCCTTCGGGCCCGAACCCGCTGGGGGCCATGGGTCGCGCTCGAGCCGATCCAGAAGGACCGGTTCTCGGCGGCCGGTGCCCGGGTTCAATTCGATCGGAACCGGGCCGATCGGGTGACCGGATATCGGGTCAGCGCGGCCCGGACCCAGAACATCATCTTCGTTAGGCGGTAGCGGCCGGGTTGGCGCGTTCGACGCGAACCGCCATCCACAGCAAAGCGGCGACCACGGCGACGGCGGCCCAAACGGCAAAGAGGCCAGTCCAGCCAAGGGGTTCGCGCATCAGGGGCACCGCCCAGATCGAGATGACGCCGCCGAGGTTGCCCATCAGGTTGAGGACGCCGCCGGCGGCGCCGGGGGCCTGCTTGCCTAACGCAATGGCGGTGGTCCAGAAGGGCCCTTCAGCCGCATTGATGAAGGCAACCGAGAACGCCATGGCGCCGATTGCCAGGAACGGGTTCGAGAGGTTGGCGCCGATCATGACCAACCCGGCGGCCGCAAAAAGGGCCACCATGGCGACCCGGCGGGCCGCCTGGCCTTGACCGAAGCGGCGGCCGAGGCGGTCGGCGGCCCATCCGCCCAAGGGAGCCAACAGAAACGCCGTGAACGGCGGGATGCTTCCCCAGACACCGCTGGCGAGCAGGCTCATGCCGCGCCCGTCGGTCAGATAACGGAAGAACCAGAAAATGAAGACGAAGAAGACGGCGGAATGGAGCAGGTAGGCGGTTGACAGGATCATCAGATCGCGCTGCCTGAGCAGTCCCAGGGTTTGCTTCAGCTGGTCGAGCAGGGGGAGCCCGGTGCCCGTACCCCGGAGCGGGAGAGGGGCCAGCATGAACCAGAGGCC
Organism: Gemmatimonadota bacterium; assembly: GCA_043769075.1. GTDB lineage: Bacteria > Gemmatimonadota > Gemmatimonadetes > Gemmatimonadales > GWC2-71-9 > SHZU01. Next base: position 3,824 of record JAYVJS010000482.1, read on the forward strand.
CGCTGCGGCCAGCCCGACGACTCCACTCACCATGAAGACCGAACGCCAGCCGGCTTGGACCATCAGCGGGGCCAGGATCAAGGGAGCCAGGGCCGACCCGAGCATGGCGGTCGAGATGTAGATCGAGTTGGCGGTGGTTCGGCGTTCGGCTGGGACGGCTTGACCGATTGCCATGGAGCCGGCCGGATAGGTGGCGGCTTGTGATACGCCGAGGAGGACTCGGGCGGCGAACATGGTGAGAAAGACGCCGCCGCCCCCGCCGACCAGGCCGGTGGCAAACGATGCGACAGCCCAACCGGTCACGGCGACAGTGAGCACGATCCGGGCACCGAACCGATCGGCTAGGAATCCGGCCGGAACCTGGCAGAGGGCGTATGCGAGTTGGAAGCCCCAGGCGCTGATGATCCCCATATCGGCCATGGTCAGCCCGAGTTCCGGGGCCATGATCTCTTGGGCGATGGTAATGTTGGACCGGAGGGCGTACCCAACGAGGCTCAGCAGGGACAGCAGCACGATCAAGCGAGTCGGCTGTCGGTTCGGGACTGTCATGAAGGCTCGTTCAGGAAGGGGTTCGGCAATAGTGGCGCTCTGACCAACGAAGTGCAACTCGGGAGTGATCATGAATAGAGTGGTTGGGGTAGCGATCGGGGCCATGCTGGCGGTGGGCATGGCACGGGCGCAGTCGATCTCGATTGAGCAGATCAGCGGCGCCCCGTTCGCTCAGGCGCTCGCGACCGGGGGCGGAACGATTGCGTGGGTGCACAACACCCGCGGCGTCCGGAACGTGTGGGCCGCGACCGGTACCGAACTCAAAGGCCGCCAGGTGACGGCCTACACGCAAGATGACGGTCAGGAAATCGAGGACGTCGTGGTGTCGCCGGACGGAAGGACCATCTTTTACGTCCGGGGCGGCGACGCCAATCGGCGGGGCGAGATTCCACGGCGCCACCGGTGCGTCGGAGTACCACGACGTGATGGGCGCCGGCAACTATCTGCGGAGCCGCGCCGATGTCGACGGCGCCAACATCGGGCTGTGGGGCGGCTCCTATGGCGGCTACCTAACGGCGATGGGTTTGGCGAAGTCGTCGGACCTGTTTGCCGCCGGGGTCGATCTCCACGGCGTCCATGACTGGAACTCGGGGATTCAGAACTTTCGACCCGATTACCGTCCGATCGAGCATCCTGAGTTTGCCCGGCTGGCGTTCGAGTCGTCGCCGCTCCGGTGGGTGGATACCTGGCGCTCGCCGGTCCTGTTGATTCACGGCGACGATGACCGGAACGTCAACTTCAACGAAACGGTTCGGCTGGTGGAAGCGCTTCGGAAGCAAGGTGTTGAGCCGGAGCATTTGGTGTTTCCTGATGATGTCCACGATTTTCTGACCTTCGCCAACTGGAATCAGGCCTATCGGGCCACGGCTGACTTCTTCGGCCGGAAACTGAAAGGGATTCGATGAGCCGGACGATTGTGGTCGGGGCTGGGGTCATTGGCTTGGCGTGCGCCTATTCGCTCAAGCGCCGAGGCCGGGACGTGGTCATTGTGGACATGGGGATGCCGGGCGAAGCGTGCAGCAAGGGCAACGCCGGGTGGATTACCCCGTCGATCTCCGCGCCGATTCCGGCGCCGGGCCTGACTTGGACCTCGATCAAGTGGATGCTCAAGAGCGACAGCCCCCTCTACATCTCCCCGACCGCCGCGCCGGGGCTGGCCCGGTGGCTGTGGCGGTTTTGGCGATACTGCAACCCTCGGGATTTTGTCACCGGGCTCAATGCCGTCGCCACACTCAATCGGTCGACCCACGCGGCGTTTGCGCAACTGAGGAGCGACGGCGTGGCGTTCGAGTTGCATCGAGACGGTCTGCTCTTCGTTTTCAAGAATGAAGCGTACATGGAGAATGTCCGTCGGGAGTTCGATTACTACATGAACTACGGTTACGAAGTGCCGCCGCCCCTGTCGGCCGGCGAGATTCGCCGGCTCGAGCCGGCGGTCTCGGACGCGGTGACCACCGGATTCCTCGTCAAAGAGGAATCGCACGTCCGCCCGGAGACGCTCGCGGCCGGCTACTTGGCCAAGCTCCAGGCCCTGGGCGTTGAAGTGAAATCCGGCGTCCGGGTGGTGCGCGCGGCGAAGAGCGGAGGCCGGGTCACCGGGCTCGAGACCGACCAGGGAGCCTTGGCGGGCGAGGATATCCTGATTGCCGCCGGTGCCTGGTCGGGCGAGGTGACGGCCAGGTTCGGCGTCCCGCTGCCGGTGCAAGCCGGGAAGGGCTACAGCATCACGGTCACGGGCGGGGGCCCGTCGTTGACCCGGCCGGTTTACCTGGGCGAGGCCCGGATCGGCTGCTCGCCGTTCGATGGCGCGGTGAGGTTTGCCGGCACGATGGAACTGTCCGGCGTCAACACCAACTTGGACCGGCGCCGGATCGTTGGCATCCGGAAGGGGATCGGAGACTACTTAACCCGCCCCCTCGGTCCCGCGGAGGGTGTCGAGTGGGTCGGGATGCGGCCGCTGACTCCTGATGGGCTCCCGATGTTAGGCAAGGTTCCCGGGTTCACCAACTTGTTCATCGCCACCGGCCATGCGATGCTGGGCGTCACTCTGGCCCCGGTGACCGGGGAGCTGATGGCCGACCTGATGACCGGCGAGGGCCATGCGATGGCGGTGCCGTTCGATCCAGGCCGGTTTCGGTGGTAGGCGGTTAGGCACCGAGCTTCTTCCGGTTCGCCCGAAACGGCGGGCGGTTTGGTGCCCTTCTCCCGTGTCGAACGGGATGTCAAATCGTCGGCAAAACGAGACGAACATGGTCGGCAAACGCGCTGACGAGTGCCGCCGGCTGGTCGCTCTCGAATTTCAACGCAATGCTCACCCTGGGCAACGAGGGCAGGCCGCTGTCCAGAGGCAGAATGTGCAGGTCGGACGGCACCGCGGTCTGGGTCAGCACCGCAATCGCTTGGCCGGACCTCACCACCGCCGTCAGGCCGGCCACGCTGCCGCTCGCGAAGGCGACCCGGTAGGCAATTCCCGCCCGCTCAAGGCTCTTCCGCGCGGTCTGATGGTCGATCGCGTCGCGGTCTCCCAAGGCCAGTTGAAGCGGCTTCTGGCTGACCGCATTTGATCCGATGGAGCCGACCCACACCAACGGTTCGCGGCGAATGATGGCCTCGCCTTTCTCGTCTTCCGGAAAGGACGTCAGGGCCAGATCCAATGCATGG
>JAYVJS010000483.1:0-3033 GCA_043769075.1 Gemmatimonadota bacterium
CTCCATGTAGCCGCCCAGGAACGGCCCCTCGACCAGATCGTTCGCGCCGCTCGTGTAGGGCAGCACGGTCGCGAGCTTGGGGTGGATGGTCGGGCAGTGCAGGCACTCGGAGTAGTTCTGGAACACGAGCTTCCAGTTGGAATTGATCTCATAGGAAACCCGCCGCCCGATCTTGAGCCCGGACAGATTGAAGCGGGCCAGCCGCCCGATCATCGGAGCAAAGACTTCGTGAAACGGCGCCGCGTTCGGATCGAGGTTGACGAACACGAAGCCTTCCCATTCGGCGACCTGTGCCTGATGGAGCGGAAAGTCGGCCTTGTTGAATCCGACGGTGTCCTGCATGTGGGGCGCCCCGATCAGCCGTCCATCCGTCGTATAGGTCCAGGCATGGTAGGGGCACTGAATCGTCTCGGAGAAATGGCCCGACTCCTTCTCACAGATCCGAGTGCCCCGATGCCGGCACACGTTGAAATGGGCCCGCGCTTGGCCGTGGCGGTCGCGAACCACGATCAGCCCTTCGCCCGCCACGTTCCGGAGGAAGTAGTCGCCGGGTTTGGCGATCCGCTCCGCTCGGCCGACGCAGTGCCATTCCTTCCGGCCGATCCGCTCCACTTCGGCCGAGTACACCGCCGGCGACAGATACTGCTCGGCCGGCATCGTGCAGGCACCCTGCTGAAAACTCTCCACCGTCTTTCGAAACGTCGTCATGGTTATCTCCTTGCTTTAAGCACGGCCTGGGCCGCCAACCATCCGGATGCCCCGGTCACTCCACCCCCAGGGTGCGTTCCGGACCCACACACGAATAGACCGGGCACCGGGGTCGCGTATCGCGAGTAGCCGGCAATCGGCCGCATGAAGAGAATCTGATCCAAGGTCATCTCGCCTTGGTTGATGGCTCCCTCGCGGAGCCCGAACTCGGCCTCCAGATCGGGCGGAGTCAGCACGGCCCGATGAAGGGCCCTCGAAGCGAACCCCGGAAGGACCTGGTCGACCATCGCCACCGCAAGATCCCCCAGGGCGGCCTTTTCGGCCGACCCCCAGGTGCCGGCTCGAAGCCGGTACGGGGTGTATTGAACATGGAGGACCGCGACATGCTTGCCCGCGGGCGCGAGGTCCGGACGTTCGATCGACGGAAACCGAACCTCGATGTACGGTGCCTCGGATCGCTGGCCGTACTTCGTGGCATCGAACGCTCGTTCCAAGTATCGAATCGAAGGCGAAATCGAAATCGCGCCCACGCTCGCTGATCCGGTAGGGAGCGGAGGCAAGCCATCGAGCGCCACCATAACTTTGCTCGCCACGCCGCGGAACCGGATACTCCGGACCGCCCGGATCACATCGGGGTCCAGGTGGACCGGATCGACCAGTCCGAGCAACGACTGATAGGGATCGAGACTGGATACGACGTCGCGGCACCCGATCTCCTCGCCCGACTCGAGCCCAACACCACTGACACGGTCGCCAGTAATCAGCACTTGCCGGACGGCGGCCCCAGTCATGATCTCGACACCGGCCGCGCGGGCTAGATCGCCCAAGGACCGGACCAGCGCGGCTCCCCCGCCCGCTGGCAGCGGGCGACCTCGGATCGCACCGGGCGCCAACCCGACGTGGTGGTGGATGAGATTGAACGCGGTGCCGCCGCCCATCGGACCCTGACACAGATCGGTAATCGCATCGGCGGCGATAGCGCCCTTGAGTGCGTCCGACTCGAACCAGTCGTCGAGCAGTTCGGCCACCGACATCGGAATGGTCCTGAGGACCTCGACCATTTCGGCGTTGCCGAGGCCTTTGAGCTTTCGGCCGACTCGGAGGAGCTCAAAGAATTCGGCGAGACTGTCGGCCTCGATCCTCGGAGGCGGCGCCAAGTACAATTCGGCCAGAAAACTGCTGATCTTGTGGACTCGGGCGGAAAATCCGGCCCACTTGTCCGCGTCCTTGACTGAGTACTTGCGAATGGCAGCAGCGGCCGTGCCGATATCCGCCGTGATTTGGAGCCATCCGCCTGCCCCGTCGGAAGAAGCCACCGAGACCGCGGGAGCTGTAGCCGGGCTTTGGGTCAGACCAAGCCCCCGCGCCACCTCGGGCGGAATCCACCCCAAGTCACCGGCGACCGGGGCAGCCTTGAAGCCAGGGGCAAACTCCAACTCACGCAGCGCCCCGCCGATGGCGGCGCTCCGCTCCACCATCAGCACCTTCGAACCACCACGGGCCAGGGCTACGGCAGCCACCAAGCCGCTCGCTCCGCCACCGACGACAACCGTATCGACCTTTTTCATGAGTCCGCCAAAATCTTCTGAGCCGCCAACCGGCCCGACGCCCCCATAATGCCGCCGCCGGGGTGGGTTCCGGCCCCGCACTGATAGTACCCGCGGATCGGGGTGCGGTACTTGGCCCACGAGGCGGCGGGCCTGAAGAAGAACAGTTGCTGAAGCGCCAATTCGCCTTGGAAGATGTTCCCTTCAGACAGGCCGGTCATCCGCTCAATGTCGAGCGGGCTTAAGACCTGGCGATGGAGAATCGAGGCTTTGAAGTTCGGCGCGTACCGGTTGATGGTATTGACCACGGCGTCGCCGAAGGCTTCGCGTTTGGCATCGGTCCAGCCGCCGTTCAAGTTGTACGGGGCGTACTGGACGAACACACTCATTACGTGCTTGCCGGGGGGAGCCATCCCAGGGTCGATCATGGACGGGATCACCACGTCCATGTATGGGTTCTTCGAAAACTCACCGTACTTAGCATCGTCATAGGCCCGTTCGAGGTAGTCCATGTCGGGACTGATCGAGAAGGCCCCCCGGTGCTGCGGCCCAACGCCCGGCATGCAGGTGAAGTTTGGTAACTCCGAGAGGGCGAGGTTCACCTTCCCGGACGAGCCCCGAAACTTGAATCGCCGAACCGTGTCGAGCAGGTCATCGGGAAGTTCCTTCGCTTCGACCAAGTCGAGGAATGTCCGGCGCGGATCGAGCCCAGACGCCACGACCGCCGCCTTGATTTCTTCCCCGTTTTCCAGCACCACTCCAACGGCCTTGCCGCCCC
>JAYVJS010000484.1:0-2172 GCA_043769075.1 Gemmatimonadota bacterium
CAGCTGTTGGGCCCCAACTGGGCCCTCGAGTGACAACACCCCTGCGGTGGCGCAGACCTTGATGACTTGGGCGCCGTGTTTGATCTGGTAGCGGACCGCCTGGACGACTTCCCAGGGTCCGTCGGCTACCCCGTCTTGCGGGCCCTGCTCGGCGATGCCCGGGGCAAACCCGGTTACGTCGCAGTGGCCACCGGTGATGCCGATCGATTCCCGGGACGGCACGACATGAGGTCCCATCACCGCACCCCGCTCGACGGCCTTTCCAAGCGCGACGGTGACGTCGCCCCCGAAATCGCGGACGGTGGTGAAACCGGCGAGCACGGTCTTCCGGGCGTTCTGGACGGCGCCAAAGGCAAGATCGGCCATCGTCAGAGTGACGGGCGCTGTAAAGGAGGCCGCCGAGATCTCGCTTGAAAGGTGGGTGTGGAGGTCGATGAAGCCGGGCATCAGTGTCACATCGCCCAAGTCCACGATCTTGGCGTCCTTAGGGACCGACGCCAGGCCCACGGCCACGATCCGATTGCCCTGAATCACGATGACCGGGCTTGCCACCATCTGACCGGTGGTGAGGTCGAGCATTCGAGCCGCTCGGACGACGGTGGTCACCGGGGCAGGCTGGGCCGGCATCGTTCCGGGAGCCGCGGCCACGGCGGCGAGAAACGCGAGGTGTCGCATTGGGGTTCCTTTGAGGTGGGACAAAAGAACGCGACGGCGGGCCGGTGATCAAGTCCCTAGCGCCCGTTGGCTCCTAATCCGCTACAATCATGGGATCGGATTTCCACCTCGAGGAGATGTCGCCATGACCGATGAAGCTTTTGCCTTGAGCCGCCGAGATTTCATCGGGGCGGCCACGCTGGCTGCGGCCCTGCCGTCGACTGGAGCCAATCCGGCTGGAGTAGCCGGACCGCCGACCCGGAACGTCCCCGACCTCGAGAACAATGTCTACACCAAGTTGCTGGGTGTCAGACCGCACCTTGGAGCCCATGAGCACATTTCACGATTGGGCGGCGGCCGGATGGCTCCCGAGGTGCTCCAAGCCATGGCTGAGGCCAACGAGTACTTTGTCGATATCCATGAGCTGACCCAAGCGGCCGGCAAACGAGTCGCGGCCCTGGTTGGGGCGGAGGCGGCCTTGGTCACGGCAGGTGGGTTTTCCGGCCTGATCCTCGGAGCCGCGGCCTGCCTCACGGGGACCGACGAGAAGAAGATCGCCGCGTTGCCCCATCCGACTTGGGATCGGCGGGAGTGCTTGATCCAGTCGTGCCAGCGGTTCGACTACGATCGGGCCTACCGGGTCGCCGGCGCCACGATTGTCGAGGGCGCTACTCGTGAAGACCTTCGCCGGCAGATCAGCGGGAAGACGGCCTTCATTGCCGGGCTGTCCAACGCGGAACGCCAAGGGGTGTTTGCCCCGCCGTTGTCCGCCCGCCGGGCGCCCCCGCCCGACGAACGACTCGTGAAACAAGAAGAGTTGATTGCGATCGGGAAGAAGGCCGGCGTTCCGGTCTTGATAGATATGGCGTCCGACCTGCCGCCCTGGGGCAGCCTCCGCCGGTTTCTCGACGCCGGGGCTGACTTGGTGGTGATGTCCGGTGGTAAGGTGATCGGAGGCCCTCAGTCGTCCGGGATCCTGGCGGGCCGGAAGGATCTCATTGAGGCGGCTCGGATGAACGCGACGCCGTTCGATAACATCGGCCGGGGTATGAAGGTCGGGAAGGAAGAGGTCATCGGCTTGGTGGCGGCGTTGGAACGGTTCGTTCGCCAAGACCATCAAGCCGAAACTGAGCGTTGGAACGCCCGGGCCGAGCGGATCGTGGCCCGGCTCCAAGGCATTCCGGGCCTGACCTGCCAGCTCGATGGGAACACTGCCGGATACACTGATGCGGATTTGACCTGGGACGAGCGCGATATCAAGCTCACCAAGGAGTCCCTGCGGGCGGCGTTGGCCAAGGGTACGCCCCGGGTCGAGCTCGAAGTCATCGTCACCAAGGATCGCGACACCACGATCTGGCACGCGACGGCCCGCACTCGGGTGCTTCGCGATGGCGAGGAACTTCAGGTGGCCGATCGACTCCGGTCGGTGTTCCTGGCGGCCGGCCGGGCCTGATTTTCGAGAACCTCCGTCTGTTGTGGAGGATCCACCGAGGCTCTAGCTTTCGCACTCTATGTTAG
>JAYVJS010000485.1:0-3160 GCA_043769075.1 Gemmatimonadota bacterium
CAGCCTTGACGCCAAGCAACGTGGTGCCCTTTGCGGCCCAATCTCGACTCGATCCGGTGCCGTACTCCTTACCGACGAGTAACACCAACGGCGTTTTGCGCTCGACGTACCGCATGGCCGCGTCGTAAATCGAGATGATTTCGCCGGTCTCGAAATCCAGTGTCCAGTTGCCCTCCTTTTCCGGCACCAAACCGTTCTTGATCCGAACGTTGCCGAAGGTACCCCGCATCATCACCTCGTGGTTGCCACGGCGGGCGCCGAACGTGTTCCAGTCGGTGGCCGCAACGCCTCGGTCGAGCAGGAACCGCGCGGCTGGGCCGTTCTTCGGGATCGAACCGGCTGGCGAGATGTGATCGGTCGTGACGGAGTCGCCGAGGGTTGCGAGGACTCTGGCGCCGATGACGTCGTTGAAGGCCCCTGGATTCTTGGGGAGGTTCTGGAAGAACGGAGGTTCCTGGACGTAAGTCGACGCCCTATCCCAGGCAAAGCGGCTACCACCCGGCACCGCGAGCCGCTGCCACTCGACGTCGCCCTCGAAGACCCGGGCATAGCTTTGGCTAAACATCCCTGCGGTCAGTGCGGTGGCCAGGACGTCGGCGATCTCCTTGGCGCTGGGCCAGATGTCAGCCAGATACACTGGCTTTCCGTTCCGGTCAGTGCCGAGGGGTTCGGTCGAAAGGTCGAGGTCGGCGCGGCCGGCAAGGGCGTAGGCCACGACCAACACCGGCGATGCGAGGTAGTTGGCACGAACCAGTGGGTGCACCCTGGCTTCGAAATTCCGGTTTCCGGACAGGACGGCCACCGCCACCAACCGCTGGGTCTCAATTGCCTCGGCGATCGGGTCGGGCAGGGGACCACTGTTTCCAATACAGGTCGTGCAGCCGTACCCGACGGTTTGGAATCCGAGTTGGTCCAGGTACGGCGAAAGCCCCGCGGCATTGTGATAGTCGGTTACGACCCGGGATCCGGGGGCCAGGCTGGTCTTGACCCATGGCTTAGTGCTGAGGCCCATCTCAACGGCCTTCTTAGCCAACAGCCCGGCACCAACCATGACCGACGGGTTCGAGGTGTTGGTGCAACTGGTAATTGCCGCGATCACAACCGATCCATCTCGAACCTCTCCGGATGGCGCCGCCGAGCCTGAAGTGGGGGCCGGTCGCAGGGCGGGTAGATTGGTGGCGAAGTTCTTCGCCATGTCCACTAACCGGACCAGATCCTGAGGGCGCTTGGGGCCGGCAAGGCTCGGTGCCACGGTCGACAGGTCGAGGGTGAGGGTAGTCGTGAACACCGGGTCGGGCGTCTGATCGGTCCGGAACAGCGCGTTCTCCTTGCAGTACCGCTCGGCCCGATCAACGACCTCGGCCGGCCGGCCGGTTCGCCGAAGGTAGTTCAGGGTTTCGGCGTCAACCGGAAAGAACCCCATGGTGGCGCCGTACTCGGGCGCCATGTTGGCGATGGTGGCTCGGTCGGCCAATCCGAGGGTTGAGAGCCCTGGGCCGTAGAATTCGACGAACTTGTCGACGACCCCGGCTTTTCTCAGCACCTGGGTGGCCTGGAGCACCAAATCGGTTGCCGTGGTGCCAACGGGGAGCGCCCCGACTAATTTCATCCCCACGACTTCGGGGATGAGCATGAAGTAGGGCTGACCGAGCATGACCGCCTCAGCCTCAATGCCGCCGACCCCCCAGCCCATGACCCCGAGGCCGTTGATCATGGTGGTATGGGAATCGGTCCCCACCAGGCTGTCGGGGTAAACGGTGAGTTGCCCGTATTGGTCCCGGAGCTGAACAGCGGGGGAGAGGTACTCGAGATTGACTTGGTGCACGATCCCGGTGCCTGGCGGGACCACCCGGAAGTTCTGGAATGCCCGCTGGGCGAACTTGAGTAGTTGATAACGCTCTTTGTTTCGTTCAAATTCGAGGGCTACATTCTGGGCGTAGGCTCCGGCGGTACCGAAGTGATCGACCTGGACGGAATGGTCGATCACCAGGTCGCAGGGGACGACCGGATTGATCCGTTCCGGATCACCGCCCATGGCGGCCATCGCATCGCGCATCGCGGCGAGGTCGACGACGCAGGGAACGCCGGTAAAGTCTTGGAGCACGACCCGTGCAGGCATGAACGGGATTTCACCGGTTGCGGGTTTGCCGGTCCACTTGGCGATTTGAAGGACATGGTCTTCGGTGACGAGGCCCCGTCCGGTATGTCGGAGAGCGTTCTCGACTAGGATTCGGATCGAGAACGGCAGCTGATCCAGGTTGCTGAGGCCCTGCCGAGCGAGTTCCGGAAGGCGGAACATCACGGCCTCTGTTGACCCGAGGCGAAGGGTGCCGCGAGTGCCGAAGGGGTTAGGACGGGGGTCGGTCATTGGAGAACCTAGTGGTGGCGGTCAGGCTGCAAAATCCGGCGGTCGGAAAGATAGCCAAGGAGGGCTGTACGAGCGGAGCGACGCTGGTCCCGACGTCAATTACCCGACGCGACGAGGGCCTCTTGTTCCAATGGACGCCAGAAGGTGCCACGGCCTGGCTTAGTGCGCGGGCCTTGCGGCTGGCCTGTCCGTGCGCCCAGTGTGTCGATGAGATGTCGGGCCGGCCGCTCCTCGATCCGGGCGCCGTTGCGGCCGACATCCGCCCTGTCCATCTCGCCTTAGTCGGCACCTATGGTCTCCGGGTTCACTGGAGCGACGGCCACGCCACCGGGATTTACACCTTCGAGTTCCTCCGGAAGCAACCCCAGAGTGCGGCCCCCGCCCAATGATCATCGGCCTTCGCTACTGGATCTTGATTTGGTATGTCCTGCTCCTGATTGGGGTGGTCGGTCTAGTGGCGGCCCTGTACTGGGCCCGGCAAACCCGAGGGCGGAATCTCGACGAGATTCTCCGGGCCTTCGGGACAATCACCGTGTCGATCGGGATGTTGCTCCTGTTGTACGGGGTTGACGGTGGGGTCGCTCAAGCTCTGCTGCTCGTCGCGCTCGGGAGTTTCGTTGCCGCCGTCGTGGTCGGGCGCCGGAACCGCCAACCGGCAGCCCGCGGCGACCTCGAGGGCGGCGATGGGGGGTAAGGGGTTCTTCCTCGCGGTTTCGCTGGTTCTGGCGGGCAATCAACGAGTCGGTGCCCAAGTCGTCGGCCCTTCCACTGGGGGGGCCGCCGGCGTTGCCC
>JAYVJS010000486.1:0-5808 GCA_043769075.1 Gemmatimonadota bacterium
GCCGCGGCGGTGTTGACCCGGGGCCTCCGGGCCGCCGGAGGTGACGTCGAAGGCTTCGTGCCACACCGGATGGAGCACGGTTACGATTTCGGCCCGGCCGGGCTCGCCAAAGCCCTCGCCATCGGCGCGAAACTCGTGGTAACCTGCGATTGCGGAATTACCGCCGTGGATACGGTCCGGGAGGCCCGGGCGGCCGGGCTCGACGTCGTGGTCACCGACCACCACTTGTTGGGCGATGAGGCCCCGCCGGCCAACGCGATCATCGATCCGCAACGGCCGGACGACACCTCGGGGTTGGGCGCGCTCTGCGGAACCGGGATCGCCTTCAAGTTGGTCCAAGGCGTGGTCGCGGCGCTGGGCCTCCCGGCATCCCTGCCGTTCCATTTTCTCGATTTCGTGGCGGTGGCGACCGTCGCCGATGTGGTGCCCCTCGTGGGGGAAAATCGGATCCTGGTCCGACATGGCCTCAAATTGCTGGCCACATCCCGGTGGCCCGGGCTCCGGGCGCTGATGGCCGGGGCCGGCATCACCGGCGAAATCCGGGCCTCCCAGGTTGGGTTCATCCTTGGACCTCGGCTCAACGCGGCCGGCCGGATCGCCGACGCCAACGACGGGCTTCGATTGCTGCTCTCGGACTCGGCCGAAGAGGCGACCCAGATGGCCCGGCGACTCGAAGAGCTCAACCTCGAACGGCAGCAGATCGACCAGCGGATCTTGGAACAGGCCATCGACCACATCGAACGAACCGTCGACCTCGACCGGACCGCGGGCCTGGTGCTGGCATCCGACGACTGGCACGCCGGCGTGGTCGGCATCGTGGCGTCGAGGGTGGTCGAGCGGTTTGGGCGCCCAGCGTTCCTGATCGGGCTCAAGGACGGGATCGGCAAGGGCTCGGGCCGAAGTATCAGCCGGTTCGATCTCCACGGAGCGTTAGGCGAGTGCGCCGATCTCCTCGAGCGGTTCGGCGGCCACAAAATGGCGGCCGGCGTCACGGTGCGGCGGGACCAAGTCGACGCCTTCCGCGACCGGTTCGCCGAAGTCTGCCGCCGCCAGCTTGATCCGGCCACCCTGGGTCCGGAGCAGCGGGTCGACCTCGAGGTCGATCTGGGGGAGGCGTCCGATGAACTCGAGCGGCTCTGTCGCCACCTCGAGCCCTGCGGGATGGGGAACCCCGGCCCGGTGTTCCTGGCTCGAGACGTCCAGCTGGTCAACTGGAGTTACGTCGGGCAGAAGAGCGAGCACCTGAAGGGCACCCTCAAAGATGCGGCCGGCGGGATGCCCGCGATCGGATTCCAATTTGCCGATCGGGTCCACTGGCTCAATAGCACCGATCCGGTCGACGCGGCCTTCCGCCTGGAGCGCCATGAGTTCCGGGGGCAGAGTTACCTTCAGGCCCGGCTGGTCGGATTGGCACCGGCCGCGATCGCGGCGGCGTGACCCGGGTCGTCGCCGGGGAGTTCGGGGGCCGTCGGTTGGTGGTTCCGGCCGACGGGCGGGTCCGGCCGACGGCCGATCGGGTACGAGAGGCGTGGTTTAGTATCCTGGGCGCCCGGGTGGATGGGGCGGTGGTGATTGATTTGTTCGCCGGCAGCGGGGCTCTCGGCATCGAAGCATTGTCTCGGGGCGCGAGTGCGGCCACCTTCGTAGATTGCAATCCGCCCTCGGTCACGGCCATTCGGGCCAACATTGCGGCGTTAGGTCTTGCCGACCGGACCACGGTAGTTCGCCAGGATGCGTTCCGGTTCCTTGCCGCTCCGGCTTCGGTCCGCGTCGACCTCGTGTTGGCCGACCCGCCGTATGGGTTGGGGTTGGCCGGACGGTTGGGCGAGACCTTCCGCGCCGCCCCGTTTGCCGCGGTGCTGGCGATCGAGCACCGGAAGACTGAACCGGTAGGCGGGGACGATACTCGGGTGTATGGCGACACGGCGTTGACCTTCTTCTACGGGCCATGAAAAGAATCGCACTGTATCCGGGATCATTCGATCCCCCGACGAAGGGCCATGAAGATCTGATTCGCCGCGCCGCCCGGCTGGCCGATCGGGTCGTCGTCGCGATCGCCGTCAATCCGAACAAACAGCCGCTATTCTCGGTGGCGGAACGACTCGAGTTACTCCGGCAGACAGTCGGTGACGAACCAGGAGTCGAGTTCACTCACTTCGAGGGGCTCCTGGCCGACTACGCCCGCCAGATCGGCGCCAATTTCTTGGTGCGAGGCCTTCGCGCCATCGGAGACTTCGAATATGAGTTCCAGATGGCGTTGATGAATCGTCAGCTCTGGTCGGGGCTCGAGACCGTGTTCATGGTTCCGGCGTCCGGGTTGACCTACGTCAGCGCGAGTCTGGTTCGGGAAGTCGCCCGCTTTGGCGGGGATGTGAGCGCCTTGGTCCACCCGGCTGTCGCGGCAGCCCTCACCAAGCGGTTTGCCCAGTGAATGGCTACGAGCAAGTCCGAGCCCGGCTCAAAGGGCGGGGGGTTCGCCTGGTCATGGTCGGCCAAGGCGATGGCACCTTGGAAGCGGCGGCGGCGGCACTGGCCGCCGAGGGTTCAGCCGTGGTGACGATTGTCGGGGAGGGCCATGTCGACCCCACCGGCGACCCTCGCTTTGGGCGGGTGGCCGCCATCCTCCGAGATCGGTGGCCGGAACGGGTCCGCGACGGCATTCACGCCCTCGACCTAGCGGCGAACCCGTTGCTGTTTGCCATCGGGCTGACCGCCGGCGGTGAGGCCGATGTGTGCCTCGGCGGAACCGCCATTCCGCTCGACGCCCTCGAGGAAGCCGGCCGCTGGCTCCGCGGTGCCGAGCGCGATGGGGTCGGGCGGGGGCATCTCTCGTACCTGCTCACCCACGACGATCGACTGGTCACGATCGTGGTGCCCGATTCCGCCGGGGCCCTCGATGCCAAAGGGATGGCGCGCCTAGCCCTCCAAGCCTCCGACCATCGAACCCGGGTGGTCGGCGATCAATCGCGAGTGGGGTTCCTGGTGGCGCCTCCGAGCCAGGATGCGAGCCACGCGGACGCCGAATTGGCCCTCGCCGAGTTTCGGGCGCTGGCCCCTGGGATCTCGGCCACCGTCGAGTGGAACTGGACCCTCGATCCCGCCACCGCCGACCCCGGGCGATTCCGGTCGGGGCCGAATGTCGTCATCTTTCCTGATCCTGTCTCCGGCCATCTGGCCGGATTGCTGTTGCGCGACGCGGCCGGTCTCCGGTCCTGGGGCCCGCTGTTTCCCGGTGGGGCGTGGACGCTGGCTGGGGTGCCCGAAGGGGCGTCGCCGGCCGATATCGTGGCAGTCGCGACCCTCGCGGCCGCCGGAGTGGCTGGAGCCTAACGAAGGGGCATCCGATGACGTTCAACAAGTCGACGGCCGGGCACGGCGTTGTGGTGATTCAAGTCGAGGGTCAGCTCATTGTCGGTAACCGCCAGGAGCTCAAGGGCCTGATTCAAGTCGCCCTCGAAGCGGGCGATCGAAAGTTCCTGATCGATTGCTCGACCACGGCCTACATCGATTCATCCGGGCTCGGAGCGCTGGTGACGATTTCCAAGAAGGTTCGGGAAAGCGGCGGCGAACTTCGGCTGGCTGGGCTCAACAGTGACCTCCAGTCGCTGTTCGAGCTGACCAAGCTCGACACCCTGTTTGTGATATCGCCGTCAGTCGCTGACGCCTTGGCGTCGTTCTAGGCGATGTCGGTGCCCCGCGTCTCGGTGCAGCGCTCCCTCCCCGATCCGTCAACCGATCTGGTGGCGGTTGATCTCGCAATGCCGAGTGATGTTGCCGAGGTGGAACGGGCGGTCGAGCTGATGGCCCGCCATTGCTTCGAAGGGGCGAGCCCCTCGGCCCGCGCCGCCTTCCGCCTCCGAGTGACGCTGGCGGAGGCGCTCAGCAACGCGATCGTCTGCGGGAATCGTGAAGATCCCGAAAAAGGGGTCTGGGTCCAGGCACTGGTGTCCGACACCGCGATCCGCTTGTCGGTTCGAGACGAGGGCGCCGGCTGCGACCCCGGACGCCGCACCGATCCGACCTTGCCCGCCGATCTCGAAGACGACAAAGGCCGGGGTCTGTTCATCATCAACCAGCTCGCGGATCAGGTCGAATTCAACGACCAGGGAAATACCATCTGGATGACGCTGCCGCGCTGCTGAGGCGGCTCAAGCCGGTCGTCGATGCCCTCGACGGCACCCTGGTCGCTCCCGAGAGGATGTGGCTGGTGGCGGGTGGGGCCGTGCTCGTTGTCCATGGAACGGACCCCGGGTGGACGCCGGCCGTTCCCGGGGTGGCGGGCTTGGTGCTGACTCCCGAAGGCCCTCGTTGGATGGCCCCGGTGGTTGACGAACCCGGTCTCTGGCTCGAGGGATTGCCCGGCCCGTCGGGGCCGTCGGAGAACACCCGCACCACCGTCGAGATGGTGGCGCATCTGCTCCGCGTTGAGCGAGAATTGGCTCGGCTGTCCCAAGAGCTCGCCAGCCGCTACGAAGAAATCGACCTCTTATACACCATCAGCGAAATTCTTGGTCAAACGGTCCAGCTTGAAAAAGCGGCCCACATCATCGTCCGGGCCGTCAGCAGCGTCGTTGGGGCCCGGCGAGCGTCGATTGTGGTCCACGATGAGGGAAGTCAGGTGCTTCGGACCGTAGCATCGTTAGGCTTTCCCCCCGGCTTGGCGGGGCTGATCAGCATCGACGACCCCCGGTCCGTGGCCGCCCGGGTATTCCGCGAGCAGCGAGCCCTCATTGGCGATCCGCTCGACGAGGTGCTGATCTCGGCCGGCCAGGAAGAACGGGGGTACCAGGGGGTCGCGTTCATGAGCGTCCCGATCTGCTATGCGGCCCCCGGGGCGCCGTCCCGATGCATTGGCGTGGTCAACCTGACCGATCGGGTCGGCGGCGACCGGTTCGTCGGCACCGACCGCAAATTGGTGATGGCGATCGCCAATCAGATCGGGGCGGCGCTCGAAAACGCCAGGCTGGTTGCCCGGGAACGGGAACAGCAGCGCCTGGAACGAGAGCTGGAGCTCGCCTCCCGGCTGCAGCAGAGTCTCCTGCCCAAGCCGGCGGTGTTGGCGGGGATCGGTGAAGTCGGAGTCCGCTGCTTGCCGCTGGAGTCCGTCGGGGGCGACTTCTACACCCTGAGCCGGCTTGGTCATGGCGGTGTCGCGGTCATGGTTGGAGACGTCAGTGCCCATGGCTTCGCGGCCGCCCTCCTCATGGCCTCGGCGGTAGCCGCGGCCGGGATCCATAGTGCCGCGAGCTCCGACCCCGCGCAGGTGTTGGGCGCCCTCCGGGAAAGCCTGGCCGACAACCTGGCAGAGGCGGATCATTATCTCACCGTATTTTTTGCCCGGATCGACCCGGTCCTTCACGTGCTGACGTTCAGCAATGCCGGGCATCCCCATGCGTTTCGGGTGCCGGCCAACGGAGTGCCCCGCCGGCTCGAGGCCACGGCGCCACCGTTAGGCTTGAGTGTCGCCCCGATCGGATCGGCCGAGGTGGCGTGGGTGGCTGGTGAAGACCTGCTGTGCGTCTGGACCGACGGCCTCACCGATGCCGCCAACCACCAAGGTGAGCGATTCGGCGAGCGCCGAATTCTCGACGCGATCCGGGCCCGACGGGCCGAGCACCCCGAGGCCATCGTCGCGGCGATCATGGGTTTAGTCGAACGGTTCGCCCCGGTACCGTCGGATGACCGCACCATTCTCATCCTGAGAGTGTAGGCCCCCCTTCGTGCCCAAGAAGGCGCTGGGCCAGCACTTCCTTTCTGATCCGAGGATTCTCGCTCGGATTGCGGCCGCCGTGCCCGCCGAGTCGGGAG